>NZ_QRYG01000001.1:0-113053 GCF_003462845.1 Collinsella sp. AF15-51
GTGCCTACTTTGTTTTGAGAAGTTCGCGAAGCCCACTTCTCAAAACAAAGTAGGCACCCCGGCCCTCGTCCGTGAAATTTTTCCGCTGGGCGAGCGGGGCCGCGGGCAATCCGTTCCAATGTTTCCAAATGAATACGCTGTGAGCCGTGAGAGACGATTTTCCCCGCAAACACTCTAGTATGCTAAAGTACCCAGAAGACCGGCGGAGCTATGCCGGTCTTCTGTTCTATATGAAACACAGCATGAGGAGGCTCACCAGATGACGGCCACACCGTGGGGATTCCGGGACATATTGCCCGAGGAGGCTCAGGCGCGCGAGGAGATCGCATGTACGGTGAAGGGCTGCTTCAGGGAGCATCATTACCTTCCGGTCGAGACGCCGTTGCTCGAGGACAAGGGTTCGCTCGAGGAGGGCGGCCGCATTGCGGACACGCCGTTTAAGCTCTTTGATGATGACGGCCGCCTGCTGGTGGTCCGTCCCGACAACACGCTGCCGATCGTGCGCTTGGTTTCGACCCGCATGCGCGCGGCCGACCTGCCCCTGCGCCTTCGCTACGAGGCGCCGGTGGTTCGCGAGTGCCAGCGCAATGCCGGTGGCTCGCGTCAGTTTACGCAGTTGGGCTTTGAGCTTATCGGCGCGGGTGATGCCGCGGGCGATGTTGAGATTGTTTCGCTGGTGGCGGAGGCCGTACGCGGGCTGGCACTTCCCGATGCGCGCATTATCGCAGGTAGCGTGCGTCCTTTTAAGGAATTGCTCGCGGTATGCGAGGATCGCCAGCTGGCTGCCGAGGCCCTGCGCTGCGTGCACGCCAACGACTTTGTGGGCCTCGATGCCCGCGTGGCGGCAAGCGCAGAGTCCGATGCCGTCAAGGCCGCTATTAGCGAGCTGCCGCGCTTGCACGGCGGCGCCGAGGTACTCGACCGCGTCGATGCGCTGCTGGCGGCGGCGGGCATTGTCGCGCCGCTCACGCGCGAGCTGCGCGCCCTGGTCGAGGGCCTGGCTCCCGGGGACGCCCAGGTGCTGTCCTTCGACTTCTCCATCATGAACTCTTTCGATTACTACACGGGTCTGGTCTTTAAGGCCTATGCCGGCGGCCTGCCTGACCCGGTCGGTTCGGGCGGCCGCTACGACTCCATCTTTACCGGCGCATTTGGCGACGGCATCGAGGTGCCGGCGGCGGGTTTCGCCTTTTCGCTCGAGCGTCTGGAGGCCGCGCGCACCTCGGCCGAGGACGCCGCCCCCGATGGCGACCACGCCGTGGGCCGTGGCGCCGAGGGCCCGCTACGCATCGCCGTGCCCAAGGGCTCGCTCAAGGCCGAAACGCTCGACGTGCTCGAGGCCGCGGGCCTGGACGTATCCGAGCTGCGCGATCCCGGCCGTCACCTGATCGTGCGCGGCCGCGACACGCGCGCCGGCGAGGGCGCGGTCGGCGATATCGAGTTTGTCATCGTGCGTCCCAGCGATGCGCCCGCCTTTGTGGGCTGCGGTGGTGCCGATTGCGGCATCTGCGGCTGGGACTCGCTTATCGAGGCCGACCTCAACCTGCTACAGCTGGTCGACTTGGGCTACGGCCTGTGCACTTTCATTGAGGCGGAGCCCGCGTGGCGCGCTGGTCAGGCCGAGCGCAGCTATGCCCGTCGCGGCTCTCTTCGCGTGGCCACCAAGTATCCGCGCATCGCGAGTGCCTGGTATGCTGAGCGCGGCGTGAACGCCGACATCGTTTCGCTGCACGGCAACATCGAGCTGGGGCCCATCGTCGGCATGACCGATCGCATCGTGGACATTACCGCCACGGGTGCCACCCTGCGTGACAACGACCTGGTCATCACCGGCCGCATCATGGACTGCACGGCCCGCTTCTTTGTCAATCCGGGCGTCGCACGCCTGGACCCGCGCGTGCGCAACCTGGCCGATCGTCTGGCTGCGGCTGTGAAGGACAAGCATTTTGAGCCCGTTGCGGGCTCGGCACAATAGCGCGAGCACGCACGGGCGCCCCAACGTCCGGGCTGCGGGCCGATTGGCACCTCCGCCCGGCCTCTCGTTTTTCGAACGCAACCTCGACCGATAGGGGATACCGAAATGAAGACCATCAAGCTTGCTCCCGGTGAGCGCCTCGTTACCAACCAGCTCAACCGTAAGGGCGTGCTGCCGCAAAACATCGTCGACGCCGCTCGCGATATCGTGGCCAACGTGCGTGCCAACGGCGATGCCGCGGTGCGCGATTACTGCCAGCGTTTTGACGGTGTTGAGCTGCAGAGCTTCCGTCTTCCGCAGGAGCAGATCGATGCCGCGCTCGAAGGCCTCGATCCGGCCTTTGTCGCCGCGCTCGAAAAGGCTGCGCGCCAGATTCGCGAGTTCCACCAGCGCGAGGTCGAGCAGAGCTGGTTTACCACGCGCCCGGACGGCACGATGCTCGGCGTTAAGGTGACCCCGCTTGCTGCGGCCGGCATCTACGTGCCGGGCGGTCGCGCGCAGTACCCTTCCACCGTGCTTATGAACGCCATTCCCGCCAAGGTTGCCGGCGTTGAGCGCGTGGTCATGGTGACCCCGCCGCAAAAGGATGGACTGATTAGCCCGTATACGCTCGCGGCGGCCAAGCTCGGCGGCGTGGACGAAATCTATATGGTGGGCGGCGCCCAGGCCGTGGCCGCGCTGGCGTACGGTACCGAGACCATTCCGCGCGTCGACAAAATCACCGGCCCGGGCAACGCCTTTGTTGCCGCTGCCAAGCAGATTGTCTCGGGTGACGTGGGTATCGACATGGTCGCCGGTCCCTCCGAGGTCTGCGTGCTGGCCGATGCCACGGCCAAGCCTATGGTGGTCGCGGCCGACCTGATGGCTCAGGCCGAGCACGATCCGCTGGCGGCCTGCTATCTGGTGACCTGCGACGAGCAGTTTGCGCGTGAGGTCGAGGCGGGTATCGACATTCTGGTAGCGCAGTCCCCGCGTGCCGAGATTACGTGCGCTTCGCTCGATAACGAAGGCGCCATCGTGGTGGCCGCCGACATGGCGGCCGCCGTCGAGGCCGTGAACACCGTGGCGCCCGAGCACCTTGAGCTGCACTGCAAGGATGCGATGGGCCTGCTCGGCGGCATTCGCAACGCCGGCGCCATCTTTGTGGGCGCTTGGAGCTCCGAGCCGCTCGGCGATTACGTTGCCGGTCCCAACCACACGTTGCCGACCGGCGGCACGGCCATGTTCTCCAACCCGCTTTCGGTCGAAGAGTTCGTTAAGCGCTCGAGCGTTATATGCTATACGCCCGAGGGCCTGCTCTCCGACGCTCCCGCTACGCAGCGTCTGGCCGAGGCCGAGGGCCTGTGGGCGCACGCGCTTTCGGCCGCACTGCGTCGCCGCGTGTTGGAGCAGGGCGAGGATGCCGTGAGCGCCGAGTCGCTCGCCGCGGCCGACCTGACCAAGGTTGCCTGGCCGGGCGACGCCGTGGCGACGGTTGCCGAGGGCGTGGACCTGGCGGCTGCAGGCGCAGATGGCGCTGGCGTAACCGGCGGGGAGGCCTAATATGGCCGAACTCATGCCTCGCATGAAGGAGCTCGTCCAGCCTTACCTGGCCGGTATTGAGCCCTACGATCCCAACTTTACGCCCACGCGCATCAACCTTTCGGCCAACGAGAACACCTATCCCGTGCCGGCTGGCGTGCGCGAGGCGGTCGACGCCGCCCTGGCTGCCACGCCGCTCAACCGCTATCCCGATCCCATGTCCAACGATCTGCGCGACGAGCTTGCCGCTTGGCATGGTGTGGCGCGCGAGAATGTCTGCGTGGGCAACGGCGGCGACGAGCTGCTCTATAACTACCTGTTGGCGTTTGGCGGCGCGGGACGGACCCTGCTCAACTGCCCGCCGTGCTTTAGCGAGTATGCGTTCTTTGCGTCGCTCTGTCAGACCGAGGTGCGCGACGTGTGGCGCGACCCCGCGACCTTTGAGCTCGACCAGGCAGCCGTGCTTGCGGCGGCGTCCGAGTGCAACCTGGCAATCGTGACCTCGCCCAACAACCCCACGGGTGACGTGGCACCGCTCGACTTTGTCGCGGCGCTGTGCGATGCGTGCCCCGGCATGGTAATGGTTGACGAGGCCTACGTGGAGTTTGCCGACGATTCGTTTGGCGCGGTCACCACGGCGCAGGGGCTTATCGCCGAGCATCCCAACCTGGTGATTCTGCATACGTTGTCCAAGGCGTTTGGCGCTGCCGGTACGCGTCTGGGTTACGTGATCGCGGCGCCGGAAGTCATCGACGTGTTCGCGGCGATTCGCCAGATCTATTCAGTTAACGTGCTGAGCCAGGCGGCAGCACTTGCCTGCGTGCGTGCCCGTGATGCCTACACGCCCGTGGTGGCACAGATCGCATCCGAGCGCGAGCGCGAGCTGTGCGCCCTGCGCGCAATGGCTGCCGATGGCATGCCCGTGGAGGCATGGCCGAGCGCGGCGAACTTTGTGCTCGTGCGCACGCCGCATGCCACGCGCGTGCGCGAGCGTCTGCGCGACGAGTATTCGATTTTGGTGCGCGACGTTAGCTACGGGCCGGGGCTTGCGGACTGTCTGCGCATCACTGTGGGTACGCCGCAGGAAAACGACGAGGTGCTGGCCGCGTTTGCCGCGCTGGTGAAGGAGGAGATGTAGATGGACTGCTATGCCGAGGTAACCCGCAAGACGGGCGAGACCGACATTGTCGTAAAGCTCGACCTGGACGGATCTGGCGTGTGCGATATCTCGACCGGCGTGCCGTTTTTCGACCACATGCTCAACGCTTTTGGCCGCCATGGCCTGTTCGATCTGACGGTGCATGCGGTGGGCGACGTCGAGGTCGACGCGCACCACACCGTTGAGGACACGGGCATTGTGCTGGGCGAGGCGTTTTGCCAGGCGCTGGGCGACAAGGCGGGTATTACGCGCTTTGCCGACGCGGCGATCGCCATGGACGAGACACTCGTGATGGCCGCCGTGGATATCTCGGGTCGCGGGCAGGCCTATTGCGAGCTGCCCGTGCCGACTGAGCGCGTGGGCAGCTTTGATACCGAGCTGGCCGTCGAGTTCTTCTATGCCTTTGCGCGCGATGCCAAGCTCACGCTGCACGTGCGCGAGCTGGCGGGCGGCAATTCGCACCACATTATCGAGGCCGCCTTTAAGGCCGTGGGCCGCACGATGCGCCGCGCCTGCGAACTCGATCCCCGCGTGCAGGGTATCCCCAGCACCAAGGGCTCGCTGTAACCGTCACAAGGGTAAAACCACCACGAAGATGCCTGTCCTCTTTGTGGTGGTTTTGGATGATGAGAAGTGGAGGGGTCGCGTGGGCGAACCGAAGATCGTGGTGGTCGACTACCACAAGGGCAACTTGTCGAGCGTCGTGCGCGGGCTTGCGCGCGCCGGTGCTGCCGCCTGCACGTCGGACGATCCGGAGCAGATCCGCAACGCCGACGGCCTGGTCATCCCGGGCGTGGGTGCGTTCTATGACGCGATCGCCTTTATGCGTCAGAGCGGCGAGGAGGTAGCCGTGCTCGATGCCGTTGCCGCCGGAACTCCGCTGCTCGGCATCTGCCTGGGCCTTCAGCTGTTTTTTGAGCGCGGCAACGAGGGCGTGCCTGCGAACGAGGACGCGGACGCGGACGACGATGCCTCCGAGCAGGCCGGTGGTCCCTGGGTCGATGGCCTGGGCATCATGCGTGGCTCGTGCACGCACCTGGAGTCGAGCCGTCTGAAGGTCCCGCACGTGGGCTGGGACCAGGTGCGCATGACGCCCGCCGGTGCGGCCGATCCGTTGCTTGCCGGTTTTGCCGAGGGCGCCAACATGTATTTCACTCACAGCTACGCGGTGGCCGACGACGTCGATGCCGCCGATGTGTTGGCGCGCACGCACTATACACGGAGCTTCCCGTGCATCGTGCGCCACGGCAACGTGTGGGGCTGCCAGTTCCATCCCGAGAAATCCTCTGCGCTGGGTCAGCGCATCCTTAAGAACTTCGTGAGCATCGTCGAGGGGGCCGGCCGATGATTCTGTTTCCCGCAATCGATTTGATCGGCGGCAAGGTCGTGCGCCTGGAGCGCGGCGACCGGAGCCGCTGTAAGGTGTATTCTGACGACCCCGTGGCCGTTGCCCGCTCCTTTGCCGAGCAGGGCGCGAGCTGGGTGCACGTCGTCGACCTGTCCGCTGCCTTTGGCGAGGACGAGGACGCGTGCGCTGCCAACTTGGCAGCGATTAAGGCCATCTGCGGCGTCGACGGTCTGTCCGCGGACGTGGGCGGCGGCGTTCGCTCGCTCGCGCGCATCGACGAGCTGGCCGGCTACGGCGCGCGTCGCATCGCGCTAGGCACGGTGCTCGTGACCGAGCCGGGATTTGCCGAGGTGGCGGCGCAAGGCTTTGGCGAGTTACTGGTGGCAGACATTGCCGCCCGTGACGGCCAGGTCAAGGTGAATGGTTGGCGCGACGGCGCGGGTGTGGCGCTCGACGACGCCGTGGCGCAGCTCACCGAGCTGGGCTTTAAGCATCTGGTGTATACCGACATCGCGCGCGATGGCATGCAGACGGGCATCGACGTGGCGGCGTATCGCCATGTGGCCGAGGTCGCGGGCTTTCCCGTCGTGGCTTCGGGCGGCATCTCGACGCTCGATGATATCCGCGCACTGGCCGCGGTGGGCGAGGATGCCATCGAGGGTGCCATTACCGGTCGTGCGCTCTACGAGGGCAACTTTACGCTGGCCCAGGCGTTGGCCGCCGCCCGAGGGAAGGAGTAGCCCATGCTTGCCAAACGCGTGATTCCCTGTCTGGATGTTAAGGACGGCCGCGTGGTCAAGGGCGTCAACTTTGTGAGCCTGCGCGATGCTGGCGACCCGGTGGAGCTGGCGCGCGCCTACGACCGCGAGGGTGCAGACGAGGTCGTCTTCCTGGACATTACCGCGACGAGCGACAACCGCGCGACGACCATCGAGATGGCGGCGCACGCGGCCGAGGAGCTCGCTATTCCCTATACCGTGGGCGGCGGTTTCCGCGACTTGGCGGGCATGCGAACCATGGTTGCCGCCGGTGCCGACAAGGTGTCGCTTAACTCTGCCGCCGTGCGCGATCCGTCGTTGATCAGCCAGGCCGCCGCGGCGTTTGGCAGCCAGGCCGTGGTCGTGGCGATTGATGCCAAGCGCGTGGGCCTGCCCGGTCAGCCGGATGCCGACAAGTGGGAGGTCTTCACGGCGGGCGGTCGCAACGCCACGGGTATCGATGCGGTGGCGTGGGCCGAGGAAGCGGCTCGTCGCGGCGCCGGTGAGATCTTGCTCACCAGCATGGATCGCGACGGCACCAAGGCTGGCTTCGACCTGGCACTCACCCGCGCCGTGGCGCGCGCGGTGCCGATCCCGGTGATCGCAAGCGGCGGCGTGGGCACGCTCGAGCATTTTGCCGAGGGCGTGATCGAGGGCGAAGCCGACGCCGTACTGGCGGCCAGCGTCTTTCACTTTGGAACTTTCAGCATTCGCGAAGTCAAAGAATATATGGCCTCTCAAGGCATCCCTGTCAGGTTGGACTTCTAGCGCTGCGGCTTGCCCAGGCGCCCGACCTTCCGGCTCCAACCCTCCTCGCGTACTTTAAGTACGCGTCGTCGGGCTTGTCGCTCGGAATCTCGGGCACCTGGACAACCCTCGCCGACCTGCGAAGTTTGAATTTGGGGAGAGAAATGGAAGAGATAACCGATCCTTCAAAACTTACGTACGACGCCCGCGGGCTGATTCCTTGCGTGGTTCAGCAGCATGACACCGGTGAGGTGCTTATGGTTGCTTGGATGAACGAGGAATCGGTGGGGCTGACGCTCAAGACCGGGACCACGTGGTTTTGGAGTCGCAGCCGTCAGGAGCTCTGGAACAAGGGCGCGACGAGTGGCAACATGCAGGAGGTCAAGGAGCTCTGGGCCGACTGCGATAGCGATACGCTGCTGGTCAAGGTGGACTCACCGGGCCCGGCCTGCCATACCGGCAACCGTACCTGCTTCTTTAAGCGCGTGGAAGGGGGAGCGCGATGAAAGTCGTGACGCCGTTCGAAGTCGCCGAATGCAACACCGAGCTCCTCCGCGCGGGCGTGCCATGCCGCGTGCACCTGACTGATGCCTGCGGGGCGCAGTCGCTTTGGCTCGAGGCCGAGAAGGAAAGGCTCAATGAGGCCCATGCCGTCATCGTCGAGTTCTTTGAGAAAAAGGGCGCAAAGCCTCGGTTCGATGAGACCGGTACCTACTTTACGCTGCAGTAACGAGAGGAAATAACCATGGGAGTCAGAACAGCTAACGTGCAGCCGGGAAACATCGGTGAGACGCTGACGGGACTGGCCGAGGTGATTCACGGCCGTCGCGATGCGCCGCCGCAGGAGAGCTATACCGCGCGTCTGCTGACCGACGTCGAGGACGAGCTTCTCAAGAAGCTTGCCGAGGAGGCGAGCGAGGTGATCATGGCCTGCAAGGATAACGACCACGATCACATCCGCTACGAGGCCGGCGACCTGATCTACCACCTGCTCGTGACACTCGAGCGCTACGGCATCACCCTCGACGAACTGGCCGGCGAACTCAACGCCCGCCGCCACTAGTCATTGGGGACGTTCTTAAACGACTAGTTAGGCGAGGGGCGTGGATTCCCATTCGCCGGTGGGGTGGGGGATATCGAAGGCCCGGTAGCCGCAGTCGTAGGCGTGGGCCTGGGCCTCGCGGATGTTCCAGCAGATGTCGCAGGCGCGGTGCGCGTCCGAGCCAAAGGTGATGGGCACCTCGGCATGGGCGAAGCGGCGCAACAGCCCGGTCGCGGGGTAGTAATCGTCGAGCCCCTTGCGCGGTGCGGCGGTCGAGACCTCAACGCGGCGACCCGTATCGTGGGCGCATTCGGCCATCTGCTCCCAAAACGGCGCCGGATCAAAATCGGGCGCAAACCCTTCCTTCGAAAAGCGCATGACCAGGTCGGGATGGGCCATTACATCACAGTTGAGTGAGCTTTCGCAAGCACGGCACCAGTCGTCGACGTAGCGCTCCCACACGCCGCGTACACCCAGGTTTTCCCAAACATGCAGGTTGGTATCGTCGTCGATCCAGCCGCAGCTCGAATCGGGCGTATCGGGACGAGCGACGTCCTCCGTCCCCGCCGTGCCCGCAGCGCCTGCCGCAATATCGCCTGGGTTGCCAATCCAATGCACGCTGCCCAGGCGTACGACTGCGCCCCGGGACCAGCGCTCTACCAAGGGCTCGCAGCCCTCGTACCAATCGCATTCAAAACCGTAGATAAAGGTGAGCTCCGGCGCAATCTGCGCGGCGAGTTTGCGGGCGTCCTCAAAGGCCAGGCGATGTGCCGGCAAGTCGCCCTCGACAACCTGCACTTCGCAGTTGGCGTCCATGCTGGCAGGCAGGGTGAGGTGGTCGGTCGAGACCATGACACGGCAGCCGGCGGCGGCAGCAGCGCGGACGTTGTCCTCAAACGAGGCATGGCCGTCCGAAAACGAAGTATGGGTGTGGCAATCGACCAGCGGGCAGGCGGGCATGGCGACTCCTTTGCATTTGGTGAATCCGCTCCATTGTAATGGCGCAGCCCTCAACACGCCGGGCACGCCGGGGGTCGAAATCGATCGGAAAGGCTGCGCGGTGCGCGGTGCGGCCTCGTTTGCTCTCAAAACGTGTACGTCAGCCTCCAAAAGCTGCAAAAAATGACATGTTTGGAGGCTGACGTACACGTTTGAGATGAGGACGAGGGGCGGGGCGGCGCGTGCCGGCGCCGGCGACTACTTGCTTCGTGCCGCCATGCGTTTGGCCTGCACCGTTACCATCGCGTGTCTCACGGCGGTGATGGGGCGATAGCGGATCATACGCGGTCCCGACCAGCGCATGACCTCGCGGATCTTCTCGCGCATGGCAGGCCGGTAGCAATGCGAAGGACAGGCCGAGCAAAATGTCTTGGTGCCCATGTGCGGGCAGTGCCCAATGCGCGCGATGGCGTATTTCTGCAGCTCGGCGCATTCGGGGCAGAGCGTAATGGTCCGAAGACCGAGCTTCACGCGCACGGGCTCATCGTCGCCAGCCTGCTCGATCGCATGCCCGCCTCCATGATGCCCACGACACCACAGCGCAATCATCTGCGACACCATCTGGGCCTCGCGCTCGCGTTTGCGTGCCAGCTCCGGTGTGTCGACCGGGCGCGCCATTAGCTCAGCCTCCCGTGCTCGACCGAAAGCGAGAAATCGGCAAACGAGCAGGTGCTGGCACGGTGGCTTACGAGCACAATGGTCTTGCCGCGGCGCTTGAACTCGTCGATCGCCTGCATTACGGACGCCTCGTTGAGGGCGTCGAGTGCGCTGGTGGGCTCGTCGAGCAAGATGAAAGGCGCGTCGTTGAGGAAGATGCGCGCAAGGCCGATGCGTTGGCGCTCGCCGCCCGAGAGCGAGTCGCCCAGCTCGGCAACCGGGGTGTCGAGACCCTGCGGCAGGCGGTCGATGAGGGCGGTAAGCGAAGCGGAGCGGCAAGCGTCGAGCAGCTCGGCATTGGTGGCGTTGGCGTGCGCGACCAGCAGATTCTCGCGTACGGTGCCGCAGAACAGATGTGTGTCCTGGGTCATATAGGCCTCGTGGCTGCGCAGGCTCGCCGTGTTGATGCGGCGGGCATCGACGCCGCTCACCGTGATGGTGCCGGCTGCGGGGTCCCAAAAGCGCATGAGCAGCTTAAGCAGCGTCGACTTGCCCGAGCCCGAGCGCCCCATGGTGCAGGTCATGGTGCCGGGCGCAAAGGTGCAGGTCACGTCGTCGAGGATGAGACTCGCAGCGGCGTCGTTCGCGGCCTGCTCTGTGACGCCCGCACCGCCCACGTCCACGCCGCCCGCATAGCTAAAGCTGACATGCTCGGCTGCGGCGCCGGCAAACTCGACGTTCTGTCCATCTGCGACCTCGGCGCACTGGGGCCGCTCGTCGAGCAAATCGAGCACGCGTGCGCCCGAAGCGAGCGTCTCCTGCAGTGAGGCGCCCAGGCGGCTCACGGCCATTACCGAGCCAAACGACGACACAAAGGTAAAGACGGCGACAAACGCTGCGGCAAAATCAATCGTTCCCGCAGCCACCAGCTGCAGCGCACGCCCGAGCATCACCAGATTGGCCGCAAGAATAAGCGCATCGGCTACGGCCTCGCTGGCCGCCTGGCGGCGCTTGAGGCGCGCGTCCACGGCGCCGACTTGCTCGGTCAGCTTGCTCAGGGCACAGCTGCGATCGGCGCCACCGGCAAACTGGATAGTCTCGGACGCGCCGCGTAGACTGTCGAGCACAAAGGCACCCAGCTTACCGGCGCCCTCACGGCTCTGGCGGCCGGTGGTGCCGCATGCCTTGGCCGAGGTCAGGGGCAGCAGCACGCCCAGGACCGCGTAGGCCACGAGCGCGATGCCCGCGAGCTCGGGGCTCACAGCCAGCAAAAAGCCCTCAAACACAACGGTGCAGACCAGAGCTATGGCAATGGGCGAGATGGTGTGCGCGTAGAAGACCTCGAGCAGCTCAATATCCGAGGTGACCAGGCTCACGAGCTCACCCTTGCCGCGGCCCTCGAGCTTGGCGGGGGCGAGCTGGCGCAGGGCGCCAAACACCAAGTCGCGGATGTGCGCGAGCAGGCGAAACGCGATGTAGTGGTTGCAGAGCTGCTCGCCGTAATGGAGCGGCCCGCGCACGATGCCGCAGGCGGCACAGGCCGCGCATGCTGCGATAAGACCAAGCCCCAAGGCGTTGCGGCCCAGCGCGGCCATAAGGCCAAGGGCGCCAAAGGCCGGTACGAACGCGGCGGTGAGCATGCCAATGCTGCCCAGCGCGACGGCTAGCATAAGCCAGCCGGCAAGCGGTCGGACGAGCCCCATCATGCGCCACATGATGGACGGCGCCGAGCGACGGACGCGGCCGGAGTCAAGCGCCGCGGCAGCGGAAGACGAGCTAGCACCGTTGAGGCCATCGGTACAGGCAGCGCTGCCGTCAACAGCCTCAACCGCGCCGGCATCTTCGACGTCCTCGGCATCATCCTCCGCATACGCATATGCCGAGAGCTGCTCCTGGCTGTTCCACATGCGCGCATAGGCGCCCGCGGTGGCCAAGAGCTCGCCGTGAGTCCCGTGCTCGGCAATACGGCCACGCTCCAGCACCAGGATCTGGTCGGCGCCTACGATCGTCGACAGGCGGTGTGCCACCACGATTACGGTGTGCTTGCCGGCGAGCGATGCAATGACCTCGCCGATTGCGGCTTCGCTTGCGGCGTCCACATTGCTCGTCGCCTCGTCAAACACATAGATCGGCGAGTCGTGCAGCAGGGCGCGGGCCATGCACACGCGCTGGCGCTGGCCGCCCGAAAGGTTGGTGCCGCCCTCGTTGATCACCATGTCGAGCCCGCCGTTGGCCTGCACAAAGGCCGCCACGCGCGTGCGGTCGAGCGCGCGCAAAAGCTCGGTATCGGTGGCGTTGGGCTGAGCGAGCAGCAGGTTGTCGCGCAGGGTGCCGGCAAACAGGTAGCCGTTGGTGGGCACCAGGGTGACGGCGCGCATGAGTGAGGCGGCCGTGGCATCGCGCAGCTCGACGCCGCCGATGCGAACGCTGCCACGGTAGGCACCCTTGCGGCCCGCGATAATCCCCGCGAGCGTGGACTTGCCGCCGCCGCTTTCGCCCACGAGTGCCACGAGCGAGCCGTGCGCAATGGTCGCGCTGGCGCTGTCCAGCACCGTGCGGTCGCCGTATGCATAGCTCACGCCCGCGAGCTCGATATCGCCGCGACCGTCAAGCTCAACATCGCCGCGCTCGGGCTCGGGCGTATCCAAAATGCCAAACATGCGGCGCGAGGCGGCCATGCCGTTCATGGCCGTGTGGAACAGCGATCCCAGGCGGCGCATGGGCAAAAAGAACTCCTGCGACAGAAAGACGATGGGGAAGGCCGCCTCAAAGCCGATCTTGCCCGTGGCGAGCTGCAGCGCGGCTACGATAATGCCGAGCGCGGCGCCCATATAGACGACCAGGTCCATAACGCAAATGGAGCGCAGCTGCATCACCAGCAGGCGCATGGTCGCTGTGCGGAAACGCTCGGACTCGGCGTTGATGCGCTCGTGCCATCTGCGATCGGCCTGGTAGACCTTAAGGGTGGTGAGACCCTGCACGGCCTCCAGGAACATGCCGCCAAGATCGACATAGCTGCCCCAGTACTCGGCACCGATCTTTTTGGCGTTACGCATGACCATCATGATGGAGATGGGGATGACCGGAACGCACGCGAGCAGCAGCGCGGCGGGAAGTCCCGCTTGGCCCACGAGCAGTACAAACAGCGTGATGGGTGCCAAGCCGGCAAAGAAGAGCTGCGGCAGGTAACCGCCAAAGTACACCTGGAGTTGCGTGGCGCCCTCGACGCTGGTCTGGACGGCCTCGGCGGTGGGGACGGTCTCGGTGTAGGACGGGCCCAGCGCGGTGAGCTTGTCGTAGATGAGCGAGCGCACGCGACGGACGGCCTCGAACGCGGCCTTGTCGCCGGCGCGTTGGGCCAGGTAGATGGAGGCGGCGCGCACGATGATGGCGGCGGCGAGCGGCAAGGCCGCTTGTGCGAGGGCATCGACGGCGAGCGCGGCGGAAAGGCCGTCCGTGACGATGCCGCCCAAGATGCGCGCAAGCATCCACATCACCGTGATGTTTGCCATGAGCGCGATCCATTTAAACAGGACGCTCGCCACAATGTAGGGCGTTGCCTGCGGAACGAGAGAGAAGAGCCGCTTCTCGAACATGAAACCTCCTATGTCGTAACGGTGCCGGGCGGGGTCTTCGGCAGCCGTTTAGTTAGCCAAATGCAACTAGAGTATCATCGGCAGATTGGCAAGTATGCCGATGGTAATTATTAGCCGATGAACTGCGTAGAAAGTTCAAAATTGTTGAGTGCGGCGAACTTTATGGCGGACGGAGTGCAGGCGCAATTCTGATCGTGTGCGGCACCGCTCCAAAACGTGTACGTCAGCCTCCAATACCGACAAAAAATGACATGTTTGGAGGCTGACGTACACGTTTGGATAGGGGCGAGGGCGGCGACGGACGAAAGTCACGCCTGTGCCACGTCCGATGTGCTAGCGTTTGGGTGAATAAAACGAGCCCGCGCGGAAAGGAGCCGGACCGTATGCCATGCGATAGCAAATCTCCGCTATCTCGCGAG
Organism: Collinsella sp. AF15-51; assembly: GCF_003462845.1. Classification (NCBI taxonomy): domain Bacteria; kingdom Bacillati; phylum Actinomycetota; class Coriobacteriia; order Coriobacteriales; family Coriobacteriaceae; genus Collinsella; species Collinsella sp. AF15-51. The sequence goes on from NZ_QRYG01000001.1 coordinate 14,162, forward strand.
ATCGATGCGCCCGAGACCATCGTCAAGCTGGAATGCGACATCGACGACGCATCGTCCGAGGTGCTCGCCTACGCCGCCGAACGCCTGCGCGAGGCGGGTGCGCGCGAGGTGCACTGGCTACCCCTCTACTGCAAAAAAGGCCGCCCCGGCTGGCAGCTGCAGGTGATTTGCTCGCATGAGGATATCGAGCGCCTGCAGGCGATCATCTTTTTGGAGACCACGACCAATGCCATCCGCCGCCAGGTTATGGAGCGCGTTTGCCTGCCACGCCGATTCGAGCAGGTGACAACGCCTTGGGGCGAGGTGTCCGTTAAAGTGGCCACCCTGCCCGACGGCAGCGAGCGCGCGGCCCCCGAGTACGAGGACTGCGCCCGTCTTGCCCGCGAGCACGACGTGCCACTCCAGCGCGTGATGCAAGCGGCCCAGAGCGCGGCGCTGCGATTCGAGTAACACGGTAGATGGGCCCCACATCCGCCGGACCCCGTATTCAGCCCCCATCAACCCCACTCCGAAAGGACTCCCCATGAAATACCTTATCGCCTCCGACATTCACGGCTCGGCATGCTGGACCGAGCGCCTCTGCGCCGCCATCGAGTCCGAGCAGCCTGACCGCATCGTGCTGCTAGGCGACCTGCTCTACCACGGCCCGCGCAACGACCTGCCGCGCGATTACGCCCCCAAGCGCGTGATTCCGCTGCTCAACGCCCTGGCCGACCGCATCATCGCAGTGCGCGGCAACTGCGACGCCGAGGTCGACCAGATGGTGCTCGATTTTCCCGTCATGGCCGACTACGCCACCTTATTTGACGAGACCGGCCGCGAGCTGTTCCTGACACACGGCCACGTCTTTGGCGCCGGCATGCACAACAGCGTTGACCATGCGCCCGCGCTGCCAGAGGGCTCCGCGCTCGTCTACGGCCATACGCACATCAAGGTCAACGAAGCGAGCGAGACGCACCCGGGCCTGTGGCTCTTCAATCCCGGCAGCGTGAGCATCCCCAAAGACGGCACGCACAGTTACGGCATCTACGAGGGCGGCGCGTTCCGCCACGTGATCCTGGAGGAGGAGTAACCATGTCCGAGCATATGGCTCAGCAAAATGCCGAGGGTTCGCGCGACCTGTCGACGTTGGTAGACGCGTCAGCCGAGCTACAGCATCTGGTGCAGACCATCTGGCGCCTGCGTCAGCCCGACGGTTGCCCGTGGGACCGCGAGCAGACGCACCGCAGCGTTGGCAAGAACATAATCGAGGAAGCCTACGAGGCGCTCGACTGCATCGAGGCCGACGACGCGGCACACCTGCGCGAGGAGTTGGGCGATGTGCTCATGCAGGTAGTGCTGCATGCACAGATTGCCGCAGATGCCGGCGAGTTTACGCTGGCCGACGTGGCGCACGATATCGACGCCAAGCTCATCCGTCGGCATCCGCACGTCTTTGGCGATGCGGATGCTGACAGCTCCGACGAGGTGCTCAAGATTTGGGACGAGGTCAAGCTTGCCGAGAAGGCCGCCAAGGACAAGGCCGTGGCGGCAGGCGAGGCCGCACCCGAGGGTCTGCTCGACGGTGTGCCCACGCACCTTCCGGCGCTGATGCAGGCTCAGAAGGTGTCGCGCAAGGCGGCTGCCGTGGGCTTTGAGTGGGAGACGGTCCAGGACGTGTGGGACGAGGTCGCCGAGGAGCGTGCCGAGTTTGAGGCCGAGGCTCCTGGCTCTCCCGAGCGCGAGATGGAGTTTGGCGACCTGCTCTTTGCCCTGGTCAACGTTGCGCGCAAGGAGGGAATCGACGCCGAGAGCGCCCTGCGTGCCAGCACGGCAAAGTTCCGCCGCCGTTGGGCTGCGATGGAGCAGATGGCGGCCGATGCCCATGTTGACCTTGCCGAGCTTTCAACCCATGGCCTCAATGATCTGTGGGATGCCGCAAAGGCGGAGGAGTAAGACTGCGGGAACGACGGGCTGACACGCCCCATCGTTCCCGCTATTTTTTTCGAAAATCAAGTGTATCCCTCGGCTAACTTAGGGCATAATGCAAAAAGTGCGACATGGCTAACTTACGGAGGCACACCGATGGTGCACAGTCGGCCAGTCGCTTGCATCCACTACGTTTCCAAGTGAGAGGGAGACAACATGAGCGATATTTTGGACGTTTACGGTCGCGAGGTACTCGACAGCCGCGGCAATCCCACCGTCGAGGTCGAGGTCGTGCTCGAGGACGGCAGCTTCGGCCGCGCGATGGTGCCTTCGGGCGCTTCGACCGGCGCCTTTGAGGCATGCGAGCTGCGCGACGGCGACAAGGGTCGCTACCTGGGCAAGGGCGTCTCGCAGGCCGTCGAGCACGTCAACAATGAGTGCGCCGACGCCGTCGTGGGCCTCGATGCCTTCGATCAGCGCGCCGTCGATGCCGCGCTAATCGCCGCGGACGGTACCCCCAACAAGACCAAGCTCGGCGCCAACGCCATTCTGGGCGTGTCGCTGGCCGTCGCCCGCGCCGCTGCCGAGTCGGCGGGTCTTTCACTGTACCAGTACCTGGGCGGCGTCAACGCCCATCTGCTGCCCACGCCTATGATGAACATCCTCAACGGCGGCGTGCATGCCGACAACAACGTCGACTTCCAGGAGTTCATGATCATGCCGGTGGGCGCCCCGAGCTTTGCCGAGGGTCTGCGTTGGTGCGCCGAGGTCTACCACACCCTCAAGGGCGTGCTGCACGAGGCAGGCCTGGGCGGCGGCGTGGGCGACGAGGGTGGCTTTGCCCCCAACCTCAAGACCAACGCCGAGCCGTTCGAGTACATCACCAAGGCCTTGGAGAAGGCCGGCTTTAAGCCCGGCGTCGACTTCATGTACGCCATGGACCCGGCCTCGACCGAGTTCTACAACGCCGAGACCGGCATGTACGAACTCAAGGGCGAGGGCGTGGAGTACACGAGTGCCCAGATGGTCGATTACTGGGAGAAGCTCGTCGACACCTATCCCATCATCTCCATCGAGGACGGCATGGCCGAGGAGGACTGGGACGGCTGGGTCGAGCTGACCCGCCGCATTGGCAACAAGGTGCAGCTGGTGGGCGACGACCTGTTCGTCACCAATACCGAGCGCCTTAAGAAGGGCATCGAGCTGGGCGCCGCCAATGCGATCCTGGTCAAGGTCAACCAGATTGGCACGCTCACCGAGTCGCTCGAGGCTATCGAGACTGCCAAGGAGGCCGGCTACGCCTGCATCGTGAGCCACCGTTCCGGCGAGACCGAGGACTCCACCATCGCTGACCTGGTCGTGGGTGTTAACGCCGGCCAGATCAAGTCGGGCGCCCCGTGCCGCAGCGACCGTATTGCCAAGTACAACCAGCTCATCCGCATCGAGGACGAGCTCGAGGGTAGCGCGCGCTACGCCGGCAAGTCTGCGTTCTACAACATTCGCTAGGCAAGCGGCGTGTGCGGGGGCGGGACTGACTCGGATTCGCCTCGCTCCCGCCGGGCACTGTTGAGCACCATTGGGCGCTGGGCCATATGGCTCAGCGCCTTTTTTATGTCGAGCAAGGGCCGCCGAAGGCGTTGTGCGCGCTCGTGCTATAACTAAAAGACTTAGCGCAAACAAACCTCAACCGCACAAGGCGCACATGGATCAGATTTACGACAACAGGTACTATTCCGCCGGTTCGCGTGAGCCGTCACCTCGCCGTGCACGTACGGTGCAGCTTGGCGGGTCCGATTACGCCGGTGCCGACCGCTCCACGCAGCGACCGACAAGTGCCTCACACTCCCGTGCTCAAATGAATACGCCGACGGACCGTCCGCCACGTTCGGTGCGCCCGGCACATTCGGAGCATGCCCAGCGTCCCTCGGCTCAAACGCACGAAAAGTCGACCAGGCCCTCGAGCCGTCTTTCGGGCTCGGACTTCATGCACTACGCCAATGACAACGCGGTGGTCAAGGCAATCTATGACTTTACCCATGGGCCCCAGCGCGGGCTGTTTATTGGCATTGTCGTCGTCCTGGTGCTCGTGAGCCTGTACTTTCCCGTGCGCGACCTCTACGTTGCCAAACGCTCGAGCGACATCTTGGCCAAGCAGGTCGAGATTCGTCAGCAATACAATGATGAGCTGCAAAAAAGCGTCGACAAGCTGCTCTCGGAGGAGGGCATTAAAGACGCGGCATCCGAGGACCTGGGCCTGGTGATGCCCGGCGAGAAGAGGATTGAAGTGCAGGGTCTGGACGAGGATTCGGATTCGTCGTCGAGCAAAAAGTCCTCAAACGCCAAGAAGGCCAGCGAAATTGCCAAGGAAATCGAAGAAGTCGGCAAGGACGCGCCGTGGTACATCCAGGCGCTCGACATGCTGTTTGGGTTTAACGGCGTCGAGGGCCAGACGGTCGTGTCCAACGGCAAATAGCGCCCGGAGGGGAGTCCGCAATGGCAGATTGCAAACGCTATAAGGTGGCCGCGATCGACCTGGGAACGGTGTCGTCGCGACTGGTGTTGGCCCAGGTCGAGGGCGGGGCAATCGTGGAATCGTCCAAGCATACCGAGATTACCGATCTGGGTGAGGGCGTGGACGCGACGGGTCGCTTTTGCGAGGCGGCCGTCGAGCGCGTGCTCGCTGCGTGCCGAATGTTTGTGGATGAGGCGCGTGCCTTTGGGGCCGCGTGCGTCTGCACCACCTGCACGAGTGCCGCGCGCGATGCGTCCAACGCTGCGCTGCTGCTGGACGGCCTGCGCGGGCTGGGGCTCGAACCGCAGGTGATTCCGGGCGAGGTCGAGGCACGCCTGACGTTTTTTGGCGTGGTGCACGACTTTGCCGGCGAGCGCATCATTGTTGCCGATTCGGGCGGCGGATCCACGGAGCTCGCGACTGGCGTGTACGCGCCGGAGCGCGGGGCCTTTGCGCTGGAAGGGACGCGCTCGCTGGACATTGGCTGTCGCCGCGTGACGGAACGATTTTTCTCGGCGCTGCCGCCGTCAACGGACGAGCTTGCGGCTGCTGCCGGCTGGGCAAACGAGCAGTTTGCGGGCTACTTTGAGAGCCTGCCTGTCGACTTTGAGCGCGCCGAGCGCCTGGTCGCGGTGGGTGGTACCGTCACTACGCTCGTGGCACTCGTTCACGAGCTGGAGCCGTATGATTCGAGCTTTGTGCACCTGCGCGAGCTTTCGCTGGAGCAGGTTTCGGCCGCTATCGAGCGCATGTCCGCGCTGGATGTTGCGGGCATTGCCGCGTTGCCGGGCGTGCAACCCAAGCGCGCGGGCGTGATCTTGGCAGGTGCCGTGGTGATTCGCGAGCTCATGCGAGCCGGCGGCTACGATACGCTCACCGTAAGCGAGAACAGCCTGCTCGCCGGCATGGCCGCCACCATCAACGAGACTCTCGACGGCGCCACCCCTACCATCGGCTGGACCCCCAGCCTGAGCGCCCTTTAACCGTCTCCCTCTGAGTTGCGGTGAAATAGTTCCTAAATAAGCTGGTAAACGGTATAAACAGGATCTATTCCACCGCAACTTAGAGCCCCACCGGCGTCCAAAAGAAACGGGCCCGCATCCCTGGGGGACACGGGCTCGAAAGTTCCATATGGTAGGGGCGGTGGGACGTCTGCGTATTTGCTGCGCAAATCCGCACCGGCTTCGGCCGCCTGCCGGCGCCCTCGCCGGCTCGCTGCGGACGCTGCGCGTCCGCTTGACGCTCGCCCCCTCGCGGGTTCGAGCCCCACCAGCATCTAAGAGAAACGAGCCCGCATCCCTGGGGGACACGGGCTCGTAAACAATACGTGGTAGGGGCGGTGGGACTCGAACCCACAATCCTTGCGGCGAGAGATTTTAAGTCTCCTGCGTATGCCAATTCCGCCACGCCCCCGTGAGACTAGAAGTCTAGCACAAGCCGCCCGTTACGCGTTGACAGCCATCGAGTGCCGGCCCGACTTTTCCAAGTACTCGGCAAACTTGGCCTCGTCGCCTTTGTTCTTGTACTGTAGGGCCAACAGGTACTCCAAGCGGCAACTCTTAACCTTATCGTCGCCGGCCTCCTCGAGCATGCGCTCCAGCTCGGGAATGTCGTTGTGGCGCTTGAGGATCATCGTGTCGTACATCAGCTGGCATTCGTGCGCGACTGCCTTGGCCTGGCCGCCCTCAAAGCCTTTGATCTCGTGCAACAACTCCTTGGACTTTTTGCGGTCCTCCTGGCCAACGTAGTAGTTAAAGGCCTTAATGACCAGGTCGACGCGCTGCATCTTGGGCAGGTTGAGTCCCAGCAGCAGGTCGAACATCTCGCTGGCGCGCTTGTGGTCCTCGCGCAGCAGATAGGAGTTCAGGCGCAGGTAGTCGCGGCTGTAGCGCGGGTACAGCATGCTGGTGAGTTTGCCGTCGAGCAAGCGATCAAACTCGTCCCACTGCTTAGCGGCCATAAGCTGCTGCAGGCGTTTAAACGTGGTGCGTTTTTTTACGCTAAAGAACACCGACACGGCGATGCAGATGATAACGACGGCGGTCCAGAGTGTGCGGGAATCGGGCATATTGAGCTCCTCGGTCGCTCGTAAAACAAGCGGTATGACAATGCGTGCTAGATGTATTATACGCAGCGTGCAAGCAAACTGGCACAAAAGCGCATCGAGGCCGAGCGTCAACGCTCGCTGCGGTACACTTACCTAAAGTAAACCATGAAGGGAGACATTACCTATGAAGAAGATCGTTTTGGCTTGCGGTGCTGGCGCTGCTACTTCCACGCTCGTTGCCCAGAAGGTCGCCACCATGCTCGACGCCAACGGATACGCCGGCAAGTACGAGATCGTGCAGTGCGCCATCTCCGAGGCCAAGGACGCTTGCGACGAGGGCGCCGACCTGCTGATCGCCACCACCGTTGCCCCCGAGGGCCTCACCTGCCCGTACGTGAGCGGCGTGCCCTTCATGACCGGCATGAACCGCGTCGCTGCCGAGAAGGCCGTTCTCGACGTCATGGCTCAGTAGGCGCTGACTGTATGAGTGAGCAGAACGCCAACCCGGTCGAGCTTTTTGGCATGCGCGTCGCCCATGTGGGCATCAACGCCACCGACCCGGCAGACGCCCTGGAGATCGCGGAGCTGTTCTCGACGATGATGGGCCTGCCCGTCATCGAGACCCCGGTTTCGTACTTCAATGATTCGCTGGTCGAGATCATGAAACAGAACGGTCGTGGCGCCAAGGGCCACATCGGCTTTGCCGTCAACGACATCGATGTGGCGGAGAAGTGGTTTGCCGAGCGCGGGCTCGAGGTTAACGAGGAATCGCGCGTGCTACTGCCCGACGGCGGCACCAAGCTCGTGTACTTTAAGCGCGAGTTCGCCGGCTTCGCCGTGCACCTGTGCCGCGAGTAGCGCACAAGCTGTTATAACTAGCAAAAAGGGATGGGGCCGCATAGCCCTATCCCTTTTTTATGCCAAGGGGCTGCAGCCGCGCGGGTGCCCCTACCGCGGCAGGCGAATCGTAAAGCGGCTGCCGACGCCTTCGACCGAGGTCACGCCGATGACGCCGCCGTGGCTATCGATGATCCACTTGGCGATGGCGAGCCCCAGGCCCGAGCCCTGCGCTCCGGCATCGCGTGCGTTGTCAGCGCGGTAGAACCGCTCAAACGCGTGAGCTGCGGATTCCTGGTTCATGCCGATGCCCTCGTCCTCAACGTTTATGTCGATCGTGCCCGCGCTCGCATCGGGCGTTATGGCAAACGTGACGGTCGTGCCCGCGTCCGAATACTTGGCGGCGTTTTGCACGATCACGCGCAGCGCCTGCTTTACGAGTGCCACGTCAACCGATACGTTGCAGCGCGGGTCGCTGGTAAGTGCGGCATCGTACGCCAGCCGATATGTGTGCCCGGCATCGATCATCTGCGATTCTTCGCATACCTCGCTGACCAGTGCGGCCAGGTTGGTGTTCGCGCGTCTCAGGACCGTGCGACCGGCATCGCCGCGCGCCAAAAACAGCAGCTGCTCCACGAGCTCCTGCATATGCTCGCTTTCGGCTTTGAGCGAGGCGATGGACTCTGCCAGCACGTCCGGGTCGTTTTTGCCCCATCGGTCGAGCATGTTCACGTAGCCTTGAATCACCGCGATGGGCGTGCGCAGCTCGTGACTCGCATCGTTGACAAAGCGCATCTGCTGCAGCTTTGCCTCTTGCATCTGACGCAGCAGGCGGTTGAGCGCGACCTCGATACTCGCCAGATCGGCGTCGCCGGTGGTGACGCTCGGCGAGTCGACGCTTGCGCGCTCGATGGCCTGCTCGAGCGTTTCCATCTTGCCACCGGCGAGCTGCATGCGGCCGAGTTCGTCAACGCGCAGGGCCAGGTCGTTGAGCGGCGCCATAGTGCGGCGCACGCGGCGGGCTCCGCCGAGCATGTTGAGCACGCTGATGACCTGCCCACCTGCAACGACAAGATAGAGGGGCCACAGCGCGATGAGGTCCTGCGCGAGGGGGAAGGTCTTGGTGGTGCGCGCAAGCTCGACGGTATAGGTGAGCGTGGCGGGGTCCCAGCCGTGCGCGGGCGTCAGCGACATGCCGTGGACGGCGGCACCGGGGATCCATCCCGCGGTAAACGCGCCGTCGGGCAGCGTTTGGTTATAGCCATAGATGAGGATCGCCGCCGCAGCAACCAGCAGCCACAGGTCGAGCCAGATGTAGCTCGCCAGGCGGCGCCACATGTAGCTCCAGTTGATGGCACGGGCGATGGAGGTGACGCGCTTGGTCTCGGCGTTACGCGCGGCAGACATAGCCCACCCCGCGCACGGTTTGGATGATGCGGGCACCGCCGGCGTCTTCGATCTTGGCGCGCAGGTGCGCGATGTGCACGTCGACGTTGTTGGTGTCGCCCACGTATTCGTAGCCCAGCGCCTCGTGCGCGATGCGCTCGCGCGTGAGCACGGTTTCGGCATGCGTCATAAGCAGGGCGAGGACGTCGAACTCGCGGGCCGTGAGCGCGATGGGCGAGCCGCCGACCGTGACTTCGCGGCGGTCGGGATCGAGCGCGACCGAACCCACGGCGAGCGCGGCGGGGGAGGGCGCGGCGGAAGCCTGGGTCGAGTCGCCGACCGGGGGCATCGCAGCGGCTCCGGTGCCCGCGCCGCCTGCCGTACCCGCCCCAGTACCGGCGCCGCCAACGCCCGAAGCCGCTCGCACGGCTTCCGAGCGCTTCAGCGCCACGCGGATCCGTGCGAACAGCTCCTCAATCGCAAATGGCTTGGTCAGGTAATCGTCGGCGCCGGCATCGAGCCCGGCCACTTTGTCCATCACGGCATCGCGCGCGGTGACCATAATCACCGGCACATCCTTGTGCTTGCGGACACGCCGCAAGACCTCCATGCCGTTGAGCTGCGGCAACAGCACGTCGAGCAGAATCAGATCGTAGTCGCGCTCCAGCGCCAGGTCCACGGCAGTGCGGCCATCGGCGGCGTGTTCCACCTGGTAGCCCTCGTGCTCCAGCTCGAGCGTCACAAAGCGGGCGATTTTCTCCTCGTCCTCTACGATCAGGATCCGTGCCATGCGTGCCCCCGTCTGCGATTACTTGTCGTCGTTGAGATTTTGCTTGATGTCGTCCGCGGCGTTAGCAGCGCTATCCATAAGGTTGTTGATGCTGCCGGGCACGTCGCCGTCGCTGTCGATGCGGTAGCGCATGCCAAAGAACAGGCCAATCAGCATCAGCCATATCGTGGCGCCCCAGGCAAACAGCGCGACGATGGGAATCAGGATAGGGATGTTGAGGATGATCGCATCGCGGCGCGTGGCGATAAACTTGGTGTCCAGACTCAGGCGGAAGAGCTTTTTGAGGTACTCCCACACGCTGTCCATCTTCTTGGAGAAGTCGGTCTTTTCGCTCGACTTTTCGTAGGCTGCCTGCGCGGCGACCATCTCGGCAGAGGGCTCATCGACTGGCGCGGACTCGGTGGCGGCATGCGCCGACGTGGTCTGGGTCTTGCCCTGCGACTCGAGCCAAATGATGGCATCCAAAACGTTGCCGTCGGCAGCGTCGAGCGCCGCCTTGGCATCGGTGTAACTCACGTTGCACTTGGTGCGGATGGTTTCAACTTTTTCGAGGTCGTCCATGACCTGTCCTTTCGTTCGATGGGCGCGACGCCGGGCAATTTGCTCGGGCGCGAGCGTTGCGTTCGGCGGTTTGCGTTGCGCCGCCCCGCCCTTGGTCGAACTCTATAGTGCAGGTTATAGATTAAGCGATTCTTGAGCCAAGATTAATGTTGGATGAGTTTTTGGGTGGCAGTGGGAAAAGTATTAGACCTCGATAGCGGGAGATGGGGTGCCGGTATCAAGCCGGCGTCAGAAATGGGATAAGCAAGGCGAACGGATCATATGGATTAAAATCGCGTTGCAAAAGTATGAGTTTCACACACGGCAGCCATGGAAGGACCTTAATATTACTTAGGCATGCGGCATTTGACGCCAGTCCTAATTGAAAGGCCAAGGGTAAATGGCTCCATGGGCAAGTGATTCTGTTTGCTAATGACCGAAAGCACCAATCCGTCATGTTGATTAAGGTTTCTGTTTGCTTGCATGGTTCGCTAGCTGCTAAAAGGTTGACCGATTGACTGTTTATGGCATCGTTAGTCGTCGGTGTTTTATAACATTAATTTAAAATAGCTGCAGTGGCTGAATGAATATAGAGAAAGGACTATCAATGGAGTGCAACTGGATTTACTTCCCATTAAACGGTCGTCCGCCGCAGCCGTTAATGGACGTTGTAAAAGCTGTAAATAAAAATATTGAGCAGATTCGTTCTGATAAAAACAGCGAGCACAGCGATAGCGTGCTCCGAATTTTGGCGTTCGATTTGGAGCAATTTGGTTTCAATGTTGAGGTGGGGAAAAAGAAAAACGAGAAACTATCGATGCCAGTGTTGTATGGGGAGAAAGGCTTAATTGATAAAGCTTTTGAGGTCGATGCCGTCCATAGGGACACTAACACGATAGTGGAGATTGAGGCCGGGCGCGCTGTCGCGAACAACCAGTTTCTGAAGGATTTTTTTGAAGCGTGCATGATACAGGATGCAGCATATCTTTGTGTAGTCGTTCGTAATGTGTACAAGAGTGGTGACAACTCAAGCAGAGACTACGAAAAGGTCGTAACTTTTTTCAAAACATTGTATGCAAGCGGGCGCATGCCTGTTCCGTTAAAAGGCATTATGGTTATTGGGTACTAACTGCAGTGGTTCTTTCAGTTTTGGAATAGTTCCGCGTGTAACTATTTGTGTGTCGGGCACATGGTGACTTGGGCAGCGGCTCGGACTCAGCGGATGCGAACAGCATGTATGCGGCAAGGTTTTCAAATTGTTTTAGAGGAAAACCTCTGCTGCTCAGTCAGCATTCGGCACCCTTCCCAACGCACGTATGATTAGCTTTTGAGATCGCTTCTGCTCTCTAATGGCGGCCGCAAGAGCCCTTCGACGTTCGATTTTGGCTTGCAGCTCATCAACCTTTGTAGCGGGTACATAGTCACTTTTGACCTTGTCGCCGACTCGATAGTTGAGATAGCAGTATTCGTGGCCCTTTATGTTTCGCATGCGGATGCTGCCCTTTGGAAGGAGACTGATTTCCTGCTCCATGAGGCCCAAGAGGCGGCTCGAGCGTGCATATTCCTCTTCTAGGACATCTTCTAAGACGGACATGGAGCCTCCTTTCCGAGTAGTTACCCTACATTCTATCAAATCCATTAACTTGTAGGGTAACTCAAGCATGTCCGCACGACATGTGACACTTACCCTGCCGCCCTGCTCTGCCGCGGCGGCATGTACCCAAACAACGGTCCTCTAAGGAGTTCGATATCGATGAGTGATAACACCAAGCATCTCGCAAAGAAGTGCGTCAAGAACGCGGGGCCGTGCCTCGTGCTGTGCCTTGCCGGCGCAACGGTCGCGCTGCTGGCTGTTCTGGGGCCGTTTGATGTGCTCCGAAGTGCCAGTTCTCTGCATGTTTGCATGGCTCTTGCCGGCGCCATGATGACCGGCGGCGTGCTCGATCTGATCTTTTGGGTGTTTGACCCGTTTGGATGGAAGAGCGAGGGGTAGGTCCCAAAGGATGGAAGGGCTGGAACGGTTGACTTAGTGATCGTGCAGAATGTGGGCTAGCGACTTACAGGGAAGCGGTGATCCGATGACGGTCTATGTGACGGGCGACGTCCATGGCGGCGCTGACATGCAAAAGCTGCGCGATTGGGATCTTGGGGAAAGCCTGACGAGCGACGACTATCTCATCATTGCCGGCGACTTTGGCTTTCCGTGGGATTTCTCTGCCGAGGAGTGCGCCGACATCGCTTGGCTGGAGTCGCGCCCCTATACCGTGCTGTTCGTCGACGGCAACCACGAACGTTTCGACCACTGGGCGGAGCGACCCATGGAGTTGTGGCACGGCGGACTGACACAGCGCCTGTCGGACACCTCGCCCATACGGCGCCTGACGCGCGGCGAGGTTTTTGAACTCGACGGCTCAACGGTCTTTACCATGGGCGGCGCCACGAGCGTGGACAAGGAATACCGCATTCCGTATTCCAGCTGGTGGCCGCAGGAGTTGCCGGACGAGCGCAACTTTGAGGAGGCACGGACGAAGCTCGACAGCGTGGGCTGGAAGGTCGACTACGTGGTCACCCACACCTGCTCTACGCGCATGCTTTCGCCCACGCTCTATCCGGCGCCCGGCTGGAATTGCCCCGCCGTCGATCGACTTACGGCATTTTTTGACGAGTTGGAAGACCGCTTGGACTACAAGCGCTGGTACTACGGGCATTTTCATCGGGATGCCAACCCGACCGAGCGCCATACCGTGCTCTACGACTGCATCGTTCGCCTGGGCGACGAACTCCAGCCTTGGGATGTTGCGTAGGGGTGGGGCGTATTTGGCTACTCGGCCGTTACAGTGATGTTCTCTCGGTGCGCGCGGATAACATCCCAGCTAAAGTGCTCGACCAGCCGCTCGGCAGAGCGCGGCGTGGTGTCCGGCGCGATGCCCGTTTGCCCGGCGAGCCAGCCCAGCAGCGCTTCGGGCGTGCCAAAGCGGGCGCGGAGTTCGCCCAGGTCCAGATCGCGATCTCGTTTGGAAAGGCGGCGGCCGTCCGGTGCCATGAGCAGCGGAATATGTGCGTAGTGCGGCGTGGGCAGTCCCAACAGGTGCTGCAGATAGATCTGGCGCGGCGTGGACCCCAGCAGGTCGCATCCGCGCACGACCTCGGTGACGCCCATGGCGGCGTCGTCGACCACCACGGCTAGCTGATAGGCAAACACGCCGTCGCTGCGGCGGACCAAAAAGTCGCCGCACTCGGTGGCGAGCGCCTCGCATTGGGCCCCGTACGTGCGGTCCACAAATTCGATCACGTCGTCTGCGAGGTCGTCGACGGTGGGCACGCACAGACGTGTGGCCGGGGCGCGCAGGGCGCTGCGGCGGGCCACCTCCTCGGCCGAAAGACTTCGGCAGACACCACGGTAGATGGGCGTGCCGTCGCTCGCGTGCGGTGCACTCGCGGCGTGGAGCTCGGCGCGTGTGCAAAAGCAGGGATAGGTGAGGCCGGCGTCTTTCAGCCGGCGCAAGGCGCTCTCGTACAGGTCCAGGCGGTCGTGCTGGTAGTAGGGGCCTTCGTCCCACTCCAGCCCTAGCCAGGCCAGGTCGTCAATCAATTGGGCGGCAAATTCCGGGCGCTTGCAGCGATCGTCCAGGTCCTCAATGCGTAACACGATGCTGCCGTCCTGGCTGCGGGCCGAAAGCCATGCGCACAGGCAGCTGAACACGTTGCCCAAGTGCATACGGCCCGAGGGCGACGGGGCGAAGCGCCCCACGACGGGCGCGGGAGCGGCCGGCGTCGTTGGCGCGTCGGCGGCGGGTGTTGCTATGTTGCGTGCGTTGATGTCCATGCGGACGAGTATAGCGCGGGGCGCGGTGGGGGAGACGCTGCCGTGGCCTGCAAGTTGCTGAGGCCGCGCGTTGCGCGTGCCGGACCACCGGCTCGGCACCTTAATCGTCGTCAATCAATTTAGCCCTCAAACGACAAAAACCCCGGCAGCTCTTCGCAACTGCCGGGGTTTCCGCGGAAAAGGGGGACATGATCCTCGAGCGGACGGCAAAGGGGCAAACCGTTTTCGCTCAACTGCTTTATGCCCCTCAACTGGCGGCTCAATCAGCGCATGCCGCGCCCACACAAAGCCGCTACACCTGTGATGGAGCTATGAAGTGGTATCTATTGCCGGAGCGGGCTATGCCAAGGAGTGTCCCAGATTGCCGGCAGATAAGGAACGTCCCCAGGTGCCGGCGGCGGGCGTGACTTTCGTCCCGTTTGATACTCCGCTGGCCTAGATGTTCGTCACATGAACCCGCAAACGTGGGACAATGACGCTGTTGGTATCACAGACAAAGGATGTGCCTATGAACGCCCCCGTTGCCCAGCCCTGTCGGCAGCGCCGCCTGTTTGCGCGATTCGCTTCCGTCTGCGCACTCGTCGCGCTTGCGTTGTTGCTGCTGCCTGCCGCCGCGCACGCCGACGGCTACTCCATGAGCCAAACCTATATCGGTGCCACGGTCGAGGCCGATGGCTCGCTGACCGTTGTCGAGGGACGCCAGTTCGATTTCGACGATGACATTAACGGCGTGTATTGGGATATCAATACAGGCTCTAACCAGCAAGGCGGCTCGGTGGTCGTCAATGTGCTGAGCGTCGAGGAAGACGACACTGCGTTTAACAAGGTCGACAGCGCAAACAAAGGCGACGACGGCGTTTACACGGTGGAGCAGTCCGACGACGGCGTAAAGATTAAGGTGTTCAGCCCTCACGAGAGCGGCGACAGCGCAATCTACTACGTGAGTTATTCCATGACCGGTGCGGTTATGAACTGGGCCGATACCGCCGAGCTCTACTGGAAATTTGTGGGTGACGGCTGGTCTGCGGACTCCGATGACGTCGAGATGGAAGTCTACTTTGCAAATGCCGCTGCCGGGACGGCCGCCGTCAAGGGCGATAACTTCCGCGCATGGGGCCACGGCCCGCTGACGGGCGACGTGTCACTCGATGCGGACGAGCCCATGGTCACCTATACCATTCCCTGCGTGCATGAGGGAGAATTCGCCGAGGCACGCATCGCCTTCCCCAACGACTGGGTGCCGCAGCTCGCCGCCTCGAGCGAAGAGCGCATGTCGACGATTCTGAGCGAAGAGAAGGAATGGGCCGACGAGGCCAACGCTCGCCGTGAGCACGCGCGTGCGGTTGCCGGCGCGATTGCCGTGGTGTGTGTTGTCGTGGCGGTTGCCTATACCGGTGTGATCGTGATGCTTAAGCTGCGCAGGCCCAAGCCCAAGCCACTCTTCCAGGACGAGTACTTCCGCGATGTGCCCTCGGCCGACCATCCCGCGGTGCTTGCAGCTCTCATGAGCTGGAACGACGTGCCCGATCAGGCATATATCGCCACACTTATGAAGCTCACCGACGACCGCGTGATCAAGCTGGAAGAAGCGACCGAGACCAAGAAGAAGGGTCTGCTCCGTCGCGAAAAAGAGGAGCAGACGTATCGCATCACAGTGACCGACGAGGCCTGGAAGGCTGCCAAGAAGGACGGCATCGATCGCGACGTGCTCAAGGTCTTCTTTGCTGGCGTTAAGCCCGATAAGGACGGAGTCCGTTCGCGCACGTTTAGCGAGTTGGAGGAGTACGCTAGCGAGCGCACCACATCTGTTGGCGACAAGCTCGAGGACTATCAGAGCACAGTTAAGGGCAAGCTGGAGGCGCGCGAGCTTATTGCATCGGATGGCACTATCGCGATGGTGGCCGGCCTGGTTCTCGGCATCATCATTGTCTTTGGCATTCTGGGCTCTCTGTTCTATACCGACTTTGCGGATGCCAACGTCGGTGCCGCTATGATCTCGATCCCCGTTACGATCGTGGGCTTTGTCCTGAGCTGCACCTTCCGCCGTTACACGCCGGAGGGCGCCGAGGTGGCGGCTCGCTGCAAGGCGCTCAAGCATTGGCTCGAGGACTTTACGCGCCTGAAGGAGGCTATCCCCAGCGACCTAATCTTGTGGAACAAACTGCTGGTGATGGGCGTTGCCCTGGGCGTTTCGAAAGAAGTGCTGCGACAGCTGGCCGAGGCCGTGCCTGCGGATCTGCGCAACAGCGACGATTTCTACGACAACTACCCCTGCTACTGGTGGTATTACCATCACTACGGCAACGAGTCTCCGCTCGATTCGTTCAACGAGGTGTATCACGAGACCATCCGCGAGCTGGCTTCGAGTTCCGATAGCTCGAGCGGCGGCAGCGGCGGCGGCTTTTCCGGTGGCGGCGGTGGCGGCGTCGGCGGAGGCGGCGGCGGAACGTTCTAGCGAGCGCTTGCTTTGGGGTGGATCTTTCTGGGCGGTTGCCAGGGAAGATTCATCCCATTTTTGTGCATCGAAACGGGTCAAACTTTCCGCTGCGGACCTTCGCGCAAGGGACAGTGGACAAAAAATGCCAAATATGAGTACTGTTGCTGCGTTGGTCACATATGTTTGCACATAATAATGGGCTCCTAATGAGAGTACTTCTCGTTAGGAGCCCATTTTATTGAACATTTGGGGAGTTATGTCAGCTCGTGCAGCTGGTCGTCATGCCTATAAGCATCAAAAATGCCCCAAATCGCTGCTACTAAAAAGGTAACAGTACTCATATTTGATGTTTTTTGACCAGGGCTATCTACAAACCCCCTAGGCCACTCATTGGGGACAGACTTAAATGACTAGTTGTTGGGGATCAGTCATTGGGGACGTTCTTAAATGACCAGGTGTGGCTGCTTGGGCTAGGCTGTTAGGTCGAGTTCGTAGAGGAAGCTTTCGCGCGGCATGGCGTGGCGGCGTTCTTCGCGGTTGGCGCGGTGCGTGGCGGTGCGCTTAAAGCCGTGCAGCTCGTAGAACTTCCACGAGCAGTTGGAATCGGTGTACAGGTGTGCGCTGGTCGCCCCGCACGAGGACAGATGCGAGATTGCGGCGTCGAGCAGCACCGATCCCACGCCCAGGCCGTGGACGTCGGGGTCGACGGCGAGCAGCGTGACCTCGTTGTCATGCGGCAGTGGGCTTTTCTCGAGCAGGCGGTTGTTGGTTCGAATAGTGGCGCGCACAAACGAGAGATACTCGGCGCACGACTCGGGTTCTAGCTCACGCATCTGCGACAGCAGTGCACGCTCAGTATCCATCCAATGTTCCCTGACGGCGGTGCCGGAGCTCTGTCCCGTACGCGCAAGCGAAATGCCGCGCGCCTCGCCATCTATAACTGCAACCTGCGAAAACGTCGAAGAAGAAAGGCAGTAGGCAAGGTCGCACGCGGCTTCGAGGCGGTTGTACTCATCGTTACCCGAGTTGTTGTGCCAAAGCTGCTGCAAGATCAGCGCGATGGCGTCGAAATCTTCGGTATCAAACGGTCGGTAGAGAACCCGCGAGACCATAGTGCCTCTTTCTTTTGCGGATGCATATCGAGCACAGTTCTACCACGCCATTGGCATCGAATTATGGTGCCCCTGTGTTCCATGAACTCACCGCGCCCGGTGCCGCGCCCATGCCCTCCGCTCGCAAGCTTTTTCTGCACATGCGACCGTTGCGGGGTGCATCGACGCGCTCGATGCGCTACATTGAATCAGTATTTTCAATGCCGCTGCGCGAGCGCTGCAGATCGACGTATCACCGACTCACAGAGCACGGCGGCGTACCAGACAGGAGGACTGCATGGGATCTGATGTGAAGATCGCACGCGCGTTGATCTCGGTTACCGATAAGACGGGCGTCGTCGATTTCGCACGGACGCTGGTCGATGACTTTGGCGTCGAGATCATCTCTACGGGCGGCACGGCTCGTGCTATCGAGGATGCGGGCGTTCCCGTAACCCCCATCGAGGAGTTCACGGGTTATCCCGAGATGATGGACGGCCGCGTTAAGACCCTGCACCCCAAGGTTCACGGCGCGCTGCTGGCCCGCCGCGATTCCGAGCAGCACATGCAGGAAGCCGCTCAGCACGGCATTAAGCTGATCGACCTGGTCGTCGTCAACCTGTACGAGTTCGAGAAGACCGTTGCCAACCCCGAGGTCACCTTTGCGGATGCCATCGAGCACATCGACATCGGTGGCCCCTCCATGCTGCGCTCCGCTGCTAAGAACGCCGCGAGCGTTACCGTCATCTCCGACCCGGCCGACTACGACGCCGTCCTTGCCGAGATGCGCGAGACCGGCGGTTGCACCACGCTTTCCACCCGTCGCCGCCTGCAGGTGAAGGTCTACCAGACCACCGCCGCCTACGACACGGCTATCTCCCGTTGGCTTGCCGCCCAGGCAAGTGACGTGGCGGATACCTCTGCCAAGCTCGAGATTTCGCTGGAGAAGGTCGACGACCTGCGCTATGGCGAGAATCCTCAGCAGAAGGCTACGGTCTACCGCTTTGCCGAGGGTTGCGAGAACACCGCGAGCTCGCAGTTTCCGCTCGTGGGCTCCGAGCAGATCCAGGGCAAGCCGCTCAGCTACAATAACTATCTGGATGCCGATGCCGCTTGGAACCTGGTCCGCGAGTTCGACGAGCCTGCCTGCGTGATCCTCAAGCACCAGAACCCCTGCGGCTCCGCCGTTGCCGAGGACATTACGTCCGCTTACGACCGCGCCTTCGCCTGCGATCCCAAGAGCGCCTTCGGCGGCATCATCGCCTGCAACCGCGAGGTTCCCTTTGAGCTGGTTGAGCACTTTGCCGATCGGAACAAGCAGTTCGTCGAGGTCATCATCGCCCCGAGCTACACCGATGAGGCACTCGAACGCATGGCTAAGCGTCCCAACCTGCGCGTGCTGGCTACCGGCGGCGTGGACCACGGCGCCCAGGTGGAGCTGCGCTCCATCGACGGCGGCATGCTGGTGCAGGAAGTTGACCACGTGACCGAGGATCCCGCGACCTTTACGTTCCCCACCGACCGCAAGCCCACCGACGCCGAGATGGCCGAGCTTGAGTTTGCCTGGAAGGTTTGCAAGGGCGTTAAGTCCAACGCCATCCTGGTCTCCAAGGGCAAGGCCGGCATTGGTATGGGCCCCGGTCAGCCCAACCGCGTGGATTCCGCGTTGCTGGCCTGCGAGCGTGCCGAGGACTTCTGCGAGCGCGAGGACGTGGAAAAGGGCGGCTTTGCCTGCGCAAGCGACGCGTTCTTCCCGTTCCGCGACAACGTCGACGTGCTTGCCGAGCATGGCGTGACCTGCATCATCCAGCCCGGCGGCTCCAAGCGCGACGACGAGAGCATCCAGGCCTGCAACGAGCACAATATTGCGATGGTTTTCACGGGTGCCCGCCACTTCCGCCATTAAGTAGGGAGGTGGCGCTGCGGCTTGCCCAACCACCGCACCTTGCCGCTCATTCGTCGCTCGCGTACCCAAGTACGCGTCGCTCCTCTTTCACGGCAATCTGCGGCACCTGGGCAACCCTCGCCGACCTGTTAGGTTGACTGGGGAGGATGGGATGTTATCTCGTCCCTTGGACCGCCTCGCTTCTAAAATAATCTCTGCAAAAGACGGTCGCTCCGTTTGGAGGGCCGTCTTTTTGGTATAAGAGGACGGAATGACTAACACGAAAGGTACAACCATGCCCCAGATTGATGATGCAGAGCTGTTTGGCAATGCCGAGGATCAGCGTGCGTACGAGGACTTTTGCGCCAATCAGGAGGCGGTCGAGAAGTTTACGCTCGACAAGCCCGCGCTTATCTGCCGTTGGCGCATGTCCAACAAAAAGGTGCCCATGCTCAACCGTCACATTCGCGCGCTGTCCGAGCGCTTGGTGCAGGGCGAGCCGCTTACCCATAACATGCTCAGCTGGGCCAAGCAGCACGTTGAGTGGTCGCTTGCCGAGGGCGATTACACCGCGCACGACGGCGTACTCATGCTGGTGATCGACATCAACGGCAACGCTGCCATGACGGTGGGGGAGTACGAGCCGCTAGCCGATACGTCGGCCAAGGCGCTGCGTGCCCGCTCCGCCGAGGCCCGCTCCGAGGCCGACGAGACCGGCGTGGCGCCCGAGCTACTTGCCGCCGTCAACGGCGGGAGGCTTGCCTTTGTGGCGCCGGCGGACGAGTGCCTGTGCGGCACGGCGACCCTTATTGAGCAGCTGGCCCAGACCAAGGGCATCCCGGTCACGCGCGTGGACATTCCCGCTCAGCTCAAGGGCGCGCTGTTCCTAGTGAGCGACGAGCACGGCGTGGTCCCCGCCGACGATACCGATGCCGCCGAGTCCGACGCCGCCACGGTCGCCTTCTTCGCCGAAGGCTACGAAAAGCTCCGCGCCCGCCGCTAAATGATTTTTCTGGGACGGGGATTATTTAATCATTTGATCCCCGCGCCCGCTGCGAGCGAGGGGCGATTCGAACGCTTTCGTTCGCGAACAGTTCTGTCACCTTAATGCCGCGCGAGGCGCGCACCGGCGACTTCGCGGCAATAATGGCAGTAAGACAACCAAGAGGGGGGAACGGAATCCATGGCGCTGATCTATATCGTTGAGGACGACGAGCCCATTCGTCGCGAGCTTGCCGACATCCTTGCCCGTGCCGGTTTTGAGGTCGAGGCCTGCGAATCGTTCGAGCACGTCTCGCGCGATATTCTCGCTGCCGCGCCCGATCTGGTACTGCTCGACCTCACGCTTCCTGTCAAAGACGGCCAACACATCTGCCACGAAGTCCGTCGCGAATCCGAGGTCCCCATCATCGTCCTCACTTCGCGCACGACCGAGATCGACGAGGTCATGGCCATGACGCTCGGCGCGGACGATTTTATTTCCAAGCCCTATAGCGCCCGCGTCCTCGTGGCGCGCATCAACGCGCTGATGCGCCGCACCACGGCGGCAGGCGAGCGTAGCACCATGGTCCACAAGGGGCTGGAACTCGACCTCGCCCGCTCCGCGGTCACCAACACGGCAACCGGAGACAGCACCGAGCTCACCAAAAACGAGCTGCGCATCCTCTCTCTGCTCCTGAGCCGCGCGGGCAAGATTGTCTCGCGCTCGGCCATCATGCAGGACCTGTGGGACTCCGATGCCTTCGTGGACGACAACACGCTCACCGTCAACATCAACCGCCTGCGCACCACGCTCGACAAGATCGGCGTCAAGGAGTATCTGACCACGCATCGCGGCCAGGGCTATTCGGTCTAGGTGCCAGCTATGTCGTTTGGCAAGTTCTTTAAAGATGCACTGCTTCCCGTCGCCGTGTGGACGTGCGGCGTGCTGCTGAGCTGCTTTGTGCTGACGGTCGCCGGCGCACCCGTTTCTATCGTGGTCGTGGCGGTTGGCGTGTCCTTTATCTTCGGTATGCTCGGCATCGTGATCGAGTACGCTCGCCGTCGCCGTTTTCTGCGTCAGTTGGAGCGCGCGGCAGAGGAGCTCGAGAGTCCCGCATGGGTGCAGGAGATGGTGCAATGCCCAACCTATGCCGAGGGCGAGCTCGAGTACGAGGTCCTGTGCCGGGTGGGCAAAGCCGCCTGCGACGAGGTTGCCGAGGGCCGGCGTCAGACCGAAGACTATCGCGACTATATCGAGAGCTGGGTCCACGAGGCCAAGCTGCCCCTGGCGGCGGCTCACCTGATTCTGGAAAACCTCGACGGCGGCGCAGATGACCCAACACGTGTCGATGACCTGGGTCGCGAGTTGGCTCGCGTGGAACGCTATATCGACCAGGCGCTGTACTACGCGCGCTCGGAAGTCGTGGAGCGCGACTACCTGATTCGCCGCTGGGACCTTAAGACCTTGGTGACGGGTGCGATTAAGGCCAACGCGCGCGAGCTCATTGCGGCGCACGTGGCTCCGGTGTGCGAGAACCTCGACTTCGAGGTCTTTACCGACGAAAAATGGCTCGAGTTTATCCTGGGCCAGCTCATTCAGAACAGCATTAAATATGCGCGCGAGGACGGCGCGAAGATCGTGTTTTCGGGCGCGTTACTGGACGAGGGCCTGGCGAGCGAGCGCATCGAGCTCACCGTTGCGGACAACGGCTGCGGCGTGTGTGCGGCAGACCTGCCACGCGTGTTCGAGAAGGGCTTTACCGGCGACAACGGCCGCACCACCAAGCGCGCAACGGGCATCGGCCTCTACCTGGTGGCGCGCCTATGCTCCAAGATGGGCATCGACGTCACGGCGGCATCCGACTCCGGCGAAGGCTTTGTCGTAACGTTCGCCTTCTCGACGAACAAGTTCCAATACTTTGAGTAGCCGGGCCGTCTTGCGCTGCGGACGGCTATGTTCCCGAACGTGAACTTAGCTAAGGCAACTGGCGTTATGTTCCCGAACGTGAACATAACTATGAGGCTCAAATGGATCTCCCAAAACAAAAACGTGCAGCCCAAACAAAACGTGCCGCCCCAAACGGGGCGGCACGCCATCTTTTATCAGCCAACTCGCTGAAGTAAGGCTGCGAAGGCCGCGAGGCCGGGAGGGGTTTCCTAAGGGCACATCCCGCAGCCGCAACGCGGCGAGGACGTGCCCGTGGAAACCCCGCAGGCCCCGCGGCCGGTGGGAGCAACGCTACTTTACGACCAAAATGTCGCAGTCGGTATTGCGCAGCAGGAACGTCGAAATCGAACCCAGAAGCGCATACTTGATCGAGGACAGGCCGCGAGCGCCGCAGAGCACCAGGTCGGGCTTGACCACGTCGAGCATCTCGTCTTTGAGCGTCTCGCGAATACGACCGGCGCGTATCATGACCTCGACCTCGGGAATATCGGGATTAGCCTTGGCCTCTTCGAGCTGCTTTTCGATGGAGTTCTTAAAGGCCTCCTCCAGACCGTTGACCAAATCGACCGGATAGGAGCCGGCGCTCTCGAGCGCCGTGGAATCGATAACGTGGCCGATAATCAGCTTGGCGCCGTTGTTCGCGGCGACCTTGATGGCGCGTGCGAGCACAAAATCCTGCTGCTCAGTACCGTCGAGTGAAACAAATACCTTGGTGTAACCCTCGTTCATGGTTTCCTCCTTGGTCTATCGCACGGGCGCGGGGCTCGTGCGTCGGGCGGGCGCGGGTGCGTTGACCGCCGGACACTTTATCTTGTTGCAGTTATACCCAAGGATTTCGGTTTAACTGCTCGCAATTCTGTGAACGGGCGAGTTTTTTGGTAAGGGTAGGCGCGGTCGCACCGCCAACGGTTGATAATGGGACATCGCCCGCATCGTCCGCAGAACATCTACCGGCGGGTGTCTAACGAGGGGGTTCCTTTGGATATTATCGAGCTTCTAAAATCTGCCTTCATGGGCCTGGTCGAGGGCATCACCGAATGGCTGCCCGTTTCGTCGACGGGCCACATGATCTTGGTGGACGAGTTCGTCAAGATGAACGTGAGCGAGACGTTCTGGAATATGTTCCTGGTCGTGATTCAGCTCGGCGCCATTCTGGCCGTCTGCGTGCTGTTTTTCCACGAGCTCAACCCGTTCTCGCCCAGCAAGGGCAAGGAGGGCCGTCGCGACACCTGGGTGCTGTGGGGCAAGATTGTGCTCGGTTGCATTCCTGCGGCGGCGATCGGCCTGCCGCTCAACGACTGGATGGAGGAGCATTTCTACAACGCTCCCGTCGTGGCGCTGGCGCTCATTGTGTACGGCGTGCTGTTTATCGTGATCGAGAACTGGCGCGCGAGCAAGCGCGAGGAAATGGCCGTTGCCGGTTCGTTTGGTTCGCGTGCTGTGGTGTCGGGTGGACGTCCCGCCGGTGCGCACTTTGCGGCGCCCCCCACGGCTACCGCTGAGGATGAGGACGATGACGAGAATCTGGACTTTGGTTCCATCGCCACGCTCGAGGACCTCAGCTGGAAGACTGCGCTGGGTATCGGCTGCTTCCAGGTGCTTTCGCTGGTGCCTGGTACGTCTCGCTCCGGTTCTACCATCATCGGCGGCCTGCTTTTGGGCTGCACGCGCTCGGTGGCGTCTAAGTTTACGTTCTTCCTGGCTATTCCTGTTATGTTTGGCGCGAGTGCGCTCAAGCTGGTCAAGTACTTCATCAAGGGCGGCACGTTCGGCACCAACGAGATCGCCATCTTGGGCGTGGGCTGCGTTGTGGCCTTTGTGGTTTCGCTCATCGCCATCAAGTGGCTCATGGGCTTCGTCCGCCGTCACGACTTCAAGTGCTTCGGCGTCTACCGCATCATCCTGGGCATCGTAGTGCTCGCATACTTCTTCGTTCTGGAGCCCATGCTCGGCCTGTAACTTGGTTGACGCTGCGCGGCGGCCAGAGCGACAACTTGTCATTCAAAGAGGGTGGCATGACCAAAAGGTCTATGCTGCCCTCTTTTTTGGGCGATGGGGCGGGCCTGACGGTGGCGCACGGAGTCGTGGTGTGATTTGCGTCGGTGTCCGCGCGGCTCGGTATACTGGTACGGCTCAAACTATGGCGCTGCCCGCAGGCGCGCCGTCCGTCAGATGAGGAGTCGCCCATGACCCAGCCCCTGCCCTGGGAAAAGAACACTGCCGCGCCCGTGCCGCCCGCGCCGGAACCCGTGCCACTCGATGCATACACCGCCCCCGCTGCGCCGGAGCCCGAGCTCGTTCCGCTCGACATCTACGACGCTCCCGCGCCGGCGCCCAAGCCCGCCAAGCCGCTCGTCGACATCGACAGCCTTAATCCCGCCCAGCGCGAGGCGGTCCTGTCCACCGAGGGCCCGTTGCTGGTGCTCGCCGGCGCCGGCTCGGGCAAGACCCGCGTCTTGACCTTCCGCATCGCACATATGCTCGGCGACCTGGGTGTTAAGCCTTGGCAGGTTCTTGCCATCACGTTTACCAACAAGGCTGCGGCCGAGATGCGCGAGCGTCTGGCGGCACTCATCCCAAGCGGCACCCGTGGCATGTGGGTGTGCACCTTCCATGCCATGTGCGTGCGCATGCTGCGCGAGGACGCCGACCTGCTGGGCTATACCGGTCAATTCACCATCTACGATGACGACGACTCAAAGCGCATGGTGCGCGACATTATGCAGGCGCTCGGCATCGAGCAAAAGCAGTTCCCCATCAACATGATCCGCAGCAAGATCAGCTCTGCTAAAAACGCCATGATCGGGCCCGAGGACATGCTCAAGAGCGCCGATAGCCCCAACGACAAAAAGGCCGCGCAAGTCTACCTGGAGCTGGAGCGCCGCCTGCGCGCCGCCAACGCGATGGACTTCGACGACCTGCTCGTGCGCACGCTCGAGCTACTGCGCACCCGCCCCGAGGTGCTCGACAAGTACCAGGAGCGCTTCCGCTACATTAGCGTCGACGAGTATCAGGACACCAACCACGTCCAGTACGAGATCGCCAACCTGCTGGCCGCCAAGTACCAAAACCTCATGGTCGTGGGCGACGACGACCAGTCCATTTACAGCTGGCGTGGCGCCGACATCACCAACATCCTGGACTTTGAGCAGGACTTTAAAAACTGCAAGACCGTCAAGCTGGAGCAGAACTATCGCTCTACGGGTCATATCCTGAGCGCCGCCAACGCCGTGGTGCGTCACAACTCGCAGCGCAAGGACAAGCGCCTGTTTACGGCCGAGGGCGATGGCGAGAAGATTCAGGCTTTCCAGGCAAGCGACGAGCGCGACGAAGGTCGCTGGATTGCCGGCGAGATCGAAAAGCTGCATGCCAAGGGTACAAGCTACGACGATATCGCCGTGTTCTACCGCACCAACGCCCAGTCGCGTATCCTCGAAGATATGTTCCTGCGCGCGGGCGTGCCCTACAAGATCGTCGGCGGCACGCGATTCTTCGACCGCGCCGAGATTCGCGACGTCATGGCCTACCTCAAGATGATCGTGAACCCGGCCGACGAGATGAGCGTCAAGCGCGTCATCAACACGCCGCGCCGCGGCATCGGCTCCACCTCGATTCAAAAGATCGAGCAGCTGGCGCGCGACAACCGCTGCTCGTTCTTCCAAGCCTGCGAGATCGCGTGCGCCGAGACGGGCATGTTTAGCGCCAAGGTCCGCAATGGCCTGTCGAGCTTTGTGTCGCTGGTGCGCGAGGGCCGCCGCATGGACGGCGAGCTCAAGGACGTTGTCGAGATGATTGTCGACAAGACGGGCCTGCTGCAGGCCTTTCGCGCCGAGGGCACCATGGAGGCCGAGAGCCGCGCCGAGAACATCCAGGAATTCCTGGGCGTGGCCGCCGAATTTGAGGAGACGCACGAGGATATCGAGGGTACGCTCGAGAGCTTAGAGGAGCTGCGCGCGGCCGGTGTTGCCGACGTGCCTGCCGGCGCCGAGCCCGAGCCCGTCGTGGTGAGCGCACCTGCGCCCGAGCCGGGACCGTCTGCCCCGGTATCCTCGTTTGAGGCGCTCGTTGGCGCGCGTGATGCCGCAGGTTCCAATCCGCTCGATAGCCTAGCCGCCCCGGCGCTCTCGCCGCAGGATGCCCTGGCTGCCGCCATTGCGGGCAACGCGTATGCCGCGCCGACGGAGATGCCGGCGGGTGCCGTGCATGCCGACGAGATCGAGCGCACCTACGGTCCGCTCACCTGTAAGGCGCTTCCTGCTCTCATGGAGTGGCTGGCCCTGCGCTCCGACTTGGATTCCCTGGCCGGCGAGACGCATGCCATTACCATGATGACCATCCACTCCGCCAAGGGCCTGGAGTTCCCGGCGGTGTTCGTGGCCGGCATGGAGGAGGGCATCTTCCCGCACGTGCACGACTTTGGCGGCAGCGATGATCCGGGCAAGCTCGAGGAGGAGCGTCGCCTGGCCTACGTTGCCATCACGCGTGCCCGTAAGCGCCTGTTCCTGACCTATGCGGCCACGCGTCGCACCTACGGCTCGACCTCTGCCAACCCGCGCTCTCGTTTCCTCAACGAGATTCCGTTTGAGGATATCGAGTTTAGCGGTATCGGTTCTGCCGGTTTTGAGGGCACGGGCTGGGAGAAGCGCGGCGACCGTCACGGCACCTTTGGCTCGGGCATGGGCTCGGATATGTATGGCGGCAAGGTGTTCGGTTCGCATACGCGCTCGACCGGCGGTTCCGGTTCGCGCGGCGGATCGAGCTTCGACGATTTCTTTGGTGGCAGCACCTATGGCACCGAGCGCCATCGCGGGGTTTCGCCCGACGCCGGCCGTGTTGCCTCGACCTTTGGTTCGGGCGCGCCGCGAGCTAAAAAGCCGTCGTCCAAGGTGTCGCCGACGGTGGAGCGCAAGGTCGATCGCGCCAGCGCGTCACAGGACTTTGCCGCGGGCGATACCGTGAGCCACAAGACCTTTGGCACCGGTACCGTGATCTCGGTCGCCGGAGACATGATCGAGGTCCAGTTCGAAAAAACCGGCCAGACCAAAAAGCTGATGAAAGGTTTTGCACCGATCGTCAAGCTGTCGTGATCCCGGCGGACCTGGGCGGGCGTATGGGGCAACATCACCTGCTCGGACAGTCCTGCGCAAGACGGAGGCCACATTAAGTGGCCTCCTTTGCGTGCGGAACTCGCGATCGATGTTGCCCCATACACCCGCCCAGGTCCTTGGGTAACGTTGCTGGACGAACATCGCTCTGCTCGTTCGCTTTTTGGTCTGGAGAGCCGGGTGGGCTGATATATAGATACGAGTAGGGGCTCCCCCGTTGATGGGCGGGGGAGCCCCTACTTGCGTTTGGGTTGTTGTTGCTAGCCAGAGGCTCGCCGGGATGGGCGCGGGGTTTGGTCGATCGCGAGTTCCGCACGAGCCGGAGAGCACTTAATGTGCTCTCCGTGCGAGCAGGACTGCCCGAGCAGGCGATCAAACCCCGCGCCCATCCCGGCGAGCACTCGGGTACCAGTGACCTACAGGTGGCTAATAATCAGTTCCATCTTGCCTTCGAGGTCAATGGAGGTGACGGTGCTGGGGGCTAGCAGATGGCTTCCCTTGTGGACGGGGTCGCCGCAGACGGTGCCTTCGCCGTCGATGACCGACAGGCACATGAAGGGCCAGCGCTGCTCGAGGGTCTTGCTGCCGTCGACGCGCACGCGATCGACGGTGTAGCAGGAGTTAGACTCGAGCTCGGTCACGCCGTCGACCTCGGGTGCGGTCACCGTGCCGTCGGTCGGAGCCTGAGCATCAAAGTCGATGCAGTCGAGGCTCTGCTCAATGTGCAGGGGACGCAGTTTGCCGTCGGTGCCGGGACGGTCGTAGTCGTACAGGCGATACGTCACGTCGCTCGACTGCTGCGTCTCCAAAATGAGCGTGCCGGTCTTGATGGCGTGCACGGTACCGGAATCAATCTGGAAAAAGTCGCCCTTGTGAATCGGCAGCACGTTGAGCATGTCGTCCCAGCGGCCGTCCTCGATCATACGCGCGGCCTCGGCGCGGTCGTGCGCGCGCTGTCCGACGATGATCGTGGCGCCGGGCTCGCAGTCCAGTACATACCAGCACTCGGTTTTGCCCAGGCTGCCGTTCTCGTGCTCGGCGGCGTACTCGTCATTGGGATGGATCTGGATCGAAAGGTCGTCCTTGGCGTCTAGAATCTTAATGAGCAGCGGGAACTCCTTGCCCTCGCAGTTGCCAAAGAGCTCGCGGTGCTCGGCCCACAGCCACGACAGTGTGTGGCCGGCATACGGGCCCTCCGCGATCTGGCAGTCGCCGTTGGGGTGGGCCGAGATAGCCCAACACTCACCGATGGGACCCTCGGGAATGTCGTAACCAAATACGGTTTCGAGCTGGCGGCCGCCCCAGATCTTCTCGTGGAAAATCGGCGTCAGTTTAATCAAATCGGACATGTTCATACTCCCATGGTGTTGCGCGGCCGCCCGCTCTAATCGAGTCATAACGAGCGCCCGCATGACTACAAAAACCTATGCCAACGTTACGTTGTGCAGCTCAAAGCGGTCGCCGACGTTGCGCGAAATCGAGTACTCAAAGGCGTTGCCGCTATCCAAAAAGCCAATCTGGTTGAGTTCGAGCAGGGGAGCGCCGGGTTTGGTGCCCAGACGCTCGGCCTCTTCCTCGGTTGCCGCCACGGCGCGGATGGTGCGGTGGAAGCTCGAAATCTTCAGCCCGCATTGCTCGCGGATAAAGCTATAGACCGATCCGTATAGGTCCTTCTTTTTAAGGCCCGGTATCAGCTCGAGAGGCATGTAGGTGTACTCGATGACGATGGGCTTCTCGTCGACCTGGCGCACGCGCACGATGTGATAGGCAAAGTCGTCCTCGGCAATTCCCAGCTGAGTTGCGACGTCCGCTGGTGGATTGACAATCGAGAAATCGTAGACCACCGAGGTCACCTTCTCCCCGCGGTGCTCATACGAAAAGCCCTGGGCGCGGTCGTTTTTGCCCTGGAAAAACGCCTGGTCGGGAAGACCCGCCGTGTCCTTAACGTAGGTGCCCGACCCGCGACGGCTGGTAACAAGACCCTCCTCGGTGATCTGCTCGATCGCGCGCTTGACGGTGATCTTGGAAACGCTATAGAGCTCGCAGAACTCAACGACGGTGGGTAGCTTGTCGCCCGGTTTAAGAGCGCCGTCCTCGATGCTTCGACGGATATCTGCAGCTATCGCCTCGTATTTGGGAATCATGGAACCTCCTTTCCGACATATAAGAATACGCAAGTAAGTATAACCCCCAACGAGGCACCCATATTACTTTTATATAAGAAGTCCGAGAAAGAAAAAACAAAAAGACGCTTTACTTTAGAAATTAGAGCGCTATAGTTGTACGCAACGAACGGAACCCTGCCGCCGGCAGGGCCGACCGTTTGGGGACGGTTTTGTTTTGGCGGGCTGGATATCTGGATAACCGGTGCGCGCCCGCGCCGGATAACTTGCCAAAGCAAACCCGTCTCCAACCGAAAGCTCTAGACACGAAAGCGAGGACTTTGATGGCTCAGTATCAGCTGCCCCGTGACTTCTTCTTTGGCGCCGCTATGTCCGGCCCGCAGACTGAGGGTCAGTGGAACCAGGGCGGCAAGCTCGAGAACCTGTGGGATACCTGGTCCATCCAGGATCTGGATTCGTTCTATAACCGCGTTGGCTCTTATGCTGGCAATGACTTTATGGCTAAATACCAGGAGGACCTTCGCATTTTGAAGGACTTGGGCCTGGATACCTACCGCACCTCCATCCAGTGGAGTCGCCTGCTCGATGCTAACGGCAACCTCAATGAGGAGGGCGCCGCGTGGTATCACGAGCTGTTCCGTGCCTCTCGCGAGGCCGGCCTGGAGCCGTTCGTCAACCTGTACCACTTTGACATGCCTACCTACCTCTTTGACCGTGGTGGTTGGGAGAGCCGTGAGGTCGTCGAGGCGTACGCTCATTACGCCGACGTTGCCTTCCGCGAGTTTGGCCAGGAGATCAAGTACTGGTTCACCTTTAACGAGCCCATCGTCGAGCCCGAGCAGCGCTATCAGGAGGGCGTGTGGTACCCGCAGCTCCATGACTATAACCGCGCCCGCACCGTGCAGTATCACATCTCGCTGGCGCACGCGCTGGCTGTGGCCAACTACCGCCGCGCCTATGACGAGGGCGCCGTTCGCGCCGACGCCAAGATCGGCATGATCAACTGCTTTACCCCGGTCTATACCAAGGAGAACCCCAGCGAGGCAGACCTCGAGGCCGTGCGTATGACCAGCGGTATCAACAATCGCTGGTGGCTCGACCTTATTACCAAGGGCGAGCTTCCCGCCGACGTGCTCGACAGCCTGGCCGAGGGCGGCGTTAAACTTCCGTTCCGTGCCGGCGACCAAGAGATCCTCAAGCAGGGCGTTGTCGACTGGCTCGGTTGTAACTACTACCATCCCACGCGCGTTCAGGCTCCGGCGAGCAAGATCGACCAGTACGGTCTGCCGCACTTTGCCGACGAGTACGTATGGCCCGACGCCGTTATGAACGAGAGCCGCGGCTGGGAAATCTACCCGCAGGGCCTCTACGACTTTGGCATGGACTGCGCTAAGAACTACCCCGATCTTGAGTGGTTTGTATCCGAGAACGGTATCGGCATCATGGACGAATACAAGAACCGTGACGCCGAAGGGACCATTCAGGACGACTACCGCGTCGACTTTGTGCGCCAGCACCTGGAGTGGGTTGCCAAGGCAATCGCCGAGGGCGCCAAATGCCGCGGATACCATTATTGGGCCGTCATCGATAACTGGTCTTGGGCTAATGCCTTTAAGAACCGTTACGGCTTTGTCGAGGTCGACCTCATGGACGGCTACAAGCGCCGCCTTAAGAAGTCTGCAGCTTGGCTCAAGCAGGTCGCAACGACCCACGTGGTTGACTAGCGACCGGGCGAGCGCCCAGACCGCGCGCCGCCGCGCGCAAAACATGGCACATCTGGTGGCAAAGGGCGACAGACCACCGTGCGCATAGGAAAAGGCCGGATTTGATAGTTAGGAGCAATCATGGCCAGTGAAAACGGAAAGAGCTTCCTCGACAAATTTGCCGAGGTCTCTGCGAAGGTGGGAAACCAGGTTCACCTGCGTTCCCTGCGCGATGCCTTCGCAACCATCACGCCGCTCTATATCCTTGCGGGTATCGCGGTTCTTATTAACAACGTCGTGTTCCCTCTGTTCCCGCTCGATGCGGCGGGTCTTGCCAATCTTCAGACCTGGGGTTCGGCAATTACGCTGGGCACCCTCAACGTCTCTGCCATTGTCTTGGCCGGATTGATCGGCTACAGCCTCGCTAAGAACGAGCGCTTCGATAACCCGCTTGCCTGCGTGGTCGTCGCCATCTCCGCTTTCGTTATCATGATGCCGCAGCAGATCACCGCCACGCTTGCCGCCACGAGTCCGCTGCTCACCGACAAGATCACCTCTGCCGAGGTCACGGGCGCCCTTTCGACTGCCAACACCGGTACCAACGGTCTGTTCGCGGCTATTATCATCGCCCTGCTCTCCGTCACGCTCTTCATCAAGATTTCCGGCGTCGAGAAGCTTAAAGTAAAGCTGGGCGAGGGTGTGCCCCCCGCGGTCTCCAACTCCTTTAACGTCATGATCCCGATGCTGCTCAACCTCTCGATCTTCGCAGTTGCCGCAGCGCTGCTCGCCGTGTTTGCCGGCACCGATCTGTGCACCATCATCTCCACGTGTATTTCCAACCCGCTCAAGAGCATCATGAACGCCGGTCCGTGGGCTGTTATCCTCATCTACACTCTTGCGAACCTGCTGTTCTGCGTCGGCATTCACCAGTCCACCATCTCTGGCGCTACCGTCGAGCCGATCCTGACCATGCTCATCGTCGACAACATGGCTACCTTTGCCGCCGGCGGCACCATCCAGCCCGATCACTACATGAACATGCAGATCGTCAACAGCTTCGCCCTTATCGGCGGCTCGGGCTGCACCCTCATGCTCCTGCTCGATACCTTCCTGTTCTCTAAGAACAAGGCTTCCAAGACCGTTGCCAAGATGGCTATCGTTCCTGGCCTGTTTAACATCAACGAGCCGGTCATCTACGGTTACCCCGTCGTGTACAACCTGCCGCTCATGATTCCGTTCGTGCTTCTTCCCGACCTGTTCATCGGCATCACCTATGGCCTGACCTGCGCGGGCATCATCAGCCCCTGCATCGCCCAGGTGCCTTGGACCATGCCTCCCGTCATTAACGCCCTGCTTGCCACGGGCTTTGACTGGCGCGCCGGCGTATGGCAGGCCCTCGAGCTTGTCATCGGCATGGTTGTCTACCTGCCCTTTATGAGGATCTCCGAGAAGGCCATCGCCAAGCAGGAGGCCCTTGCCGAGCAGAACGCCTAAACGGTTCGTTTTCCCTTTCATTGTTGCGGGCGCCGGTACGCGGTGCCGGTGCTCGCGGCTCTCCCTGCGTAAAGACGCAGGGGGTGGGTACAGTAGCCGCAAGGAATAAAACCAGTTGTCGTCTGCGCGCCGCGCAGTTATAAGGAGGAAACCATGAAGAAGATCATGCTTTGCTGCAATGCCGGCATGTCCACGAGCCTGCTGGTCCAGAAGATGCAGTCCGAGGTCGCAAGCCGTGGTCTGGACATCGAGGTCGAGGCCCGTCCTATGAACGAGGCTCACGATCACCTGGACGAGTGCGATATCTTGCTGCTCGGCCCGCAGATTGGCTACACCAAGGGCGATTTTGAGAAGGAGGCCGCTGGCCGCTTCCCGGTTGAGGTCATCAACATGGTCGACTACGGCCGCATGAACGCTGCTGGCATCATCGACCACTGCGTCAGCGTGATGGGCTAGGTGCAGCGCATGGAGGATATGAACGAGCTGCAGATGACCTGCTTTGAGATCATCAGTTTCGTCGGAACCGCCAAGAGCATGTACATCAATGCCGTGCAAAAGGCCAAGGAGGGCGATTTTGACGCCGCCGAGGAGCTTATCAAGCAGGGTGACGAGGCTTACAACGGTGGTCACGATGTTCACATGGGGCTCCTTAAAAAGGAGGCCAATGGCGAGCGTAACGGCGAGGCCCCGCTGATTCTGCTGCATGCCGAGGACCAGATGGCAGGCACCGAGACCATGCGCGTCATGGCCACGGAGCTCATCGAGGTCCACAAGCTGCTGCAGGCGCGCACGGCCTAGTCGGCGTTATCGCCGCGACGGACCGTTCGGCCCACCAGACAATTCAGTCCCTTTCACGGGCGCCGGGAGCCTCCGCCTTCCGGCGCCTTTATATTTGGCGAAGGCCTTGCGCGAGCTGATGAGCGGGCGTTCGCATTTTCCCAGATAAAACCTGCCAAAACAAACCTGTCCCTTTTTGGCAGGTTTTTGTCTTAGGAGCGGTACCATACAGGCAATGTTTAAACGAGAAAGGTGGGCTCCCATGGAACCTAAGCAGTACTACATCGGCATCGACGTCGGCGGCACTTCGGTTAAGGAGGGCCTGTTCGATGAGGACGGCAACCTGCTTGCCAAGGCCAGCGTACCCACGCCTCCCATCGTTGACGCTGCGGGCTTTGCCGCGGTGACCGAGGCGATCGACCAGGTGGTCGCCAAGGCGCAGATTCCGCGTGCCTTTGTGGCTGGCATTGGCCTGGCCGTTCCGTGCCCCATCCCGGCCTCGGGCGATGCCAAGGTCAAGGCCAACATTGCCATTAACCTGCCCGAGCTTAGGATCGCCATTCAGGAGCACTGCCCCGACGCGGTCGTTAAGTACGAGAACGATGCCAACGCTGCTGCCATGGGCGAGGCCTGGCTCGGCTCTGCCAAGGGCGTGCAGAACGTGGTGATGGTCACCATCGGTACCGGCGTGGGCGGCGGCGTTATCGTCAACGGCGACGTGGTGTCGGGCGTTGTGGGCGCCGGCGGCGAGATTGGCCACATGTGCCTGAATCCCGACGAGGAGCGCACCTGCGGCTGTGGCGGCCATGGCCACCTGGAGCAGTATTCCAGCGCCACTGGCGTGGTGAGCAACTACCTTGCCGAATGCAAGAAGGCGGGCGTCGAGCCCATCGAGCTCACCGGCCCCTCCGATTCCAAGGACGTGTTCCAAGCTTGCCGCGAGGGCGACAAGCTTGCGCTGGCCGCGGCTGATACCATGGCCGATTATCTCGGTCGCGCTCTGGCGCTTATCGCCAACGTGGTCGACCCCGAGATGTTCCTGATCGGCGGCGGCGCCTCCGCCTCGGCCGACGTCTACCTCGACAAGGTCCGCGAGCACTTTAAGCACTACGCGCTTTCCGCCTCGCGCGAGACGCCCATTGAGGTCGCCTCGCTCGGCAACGACGCCGGCATCATCGGTGCCGCTTACGTAGCCCTGCGCGCCGCCGGCAAATAGCTGGTGCAAGGGGGCCAGGTTACTTTGCACCAACATGGTGCAAAAGGGACAGCCTTGGCCTCCATGCCTGCCCCAAAATATGCCGTAGCCCTTCCGTCTGCGAAGGCTCGGCATCGGCGTGCTACCATAGCTACGTCCAAGTACACATATCAAGTGGAGGATATCCATGGCAAACGTTCTTGTCTTTGGTCACCAGAACCCCGATAACGACGCCATCATGAGCGCCGTCGTCCTGTCCCAGCTGCTCAACCAGGTTGAGTATGCCGGCAACACCTACGAGGCCTGCGCCCTTGGTCAGCTTCCGGCCGAGTCCGCCAAGCTGCTCGCCGACGCCGGCATCGCCGAGCCCCGCGTGATCGAGTCCGTCGAGGCCGGTCAGCTCGTCGTCCTCACCGACCACAACGAGTCTGCCCAGTCCGTCGCCGGCCTTAAGGACGCCACGGTCTTTGGCGTTGTCGATCATCACCGCATCGGCGACTTCGAGACCGCCGGCCCGCTGCATTACATCTGCCTGCCCTGGGGCTCCAGCTGCACCATCGTCACCAAGCTCGCCGGCGTGCTCGGCGTTGAGCTTTCCGACGTCCAGGCCAAGCTGCTGCTCTCGGCCATGATGACCGACACGCTCATGCTCAAGAGCCCCACCACCACCGATGTCGACCGCGCTGTCGCCGCCAAGCTCGGCGAGCAGGTGGGTGTCGACCCGGTCAAGTTTGGCATGGAGGTCTTCCTCACCCGTCCGTCCGGCTCCTTCACCGCAGCCGAGATGGTCGGCAACGACATCAAGATGTTCGAGCCCGCCGGCAAGAAGCTGCTCATCGGCCAGTACGAGACCGTCGACAAGAGTCGTGCGCTCGGCATGATCGACGAGATTCGCGAGGCCATGCGCGCCTACGCCGCCGAGAAGGGTGCCGATGGCATTGTCCTGTGCATCACCGACATCATGGAGGAGGGCTCGCAGGTCCTGCTCGAGGGCGAGACCGAGGCCGCTCAGAAGGGCCTGGGCATTGCCGACGAGCACGACGGCGTCTGGATGCCGGGTGTCCTCTCCCGTAAGAAGCAGGTCGCTGCCCCCATCATGGCCGCCTGCTAGGTTTAGTTGACCAAACGCCACGACCGGATCGCGGACGTCCCGCGCTCCGGTCGTTTTTTGTGCACGGCGCCGCGTCGTCTCTTGGACAGGCGTGCCCGTGCCGTTGAGCAAATAATGTTCAACCTGTGGTTCCGCTTTTCGGCCACGCCTGCGTGCTTGTCGTGCAGGGTAGGCTAGATGCAAGCGTAATACGTTAGAGCGCGGCGCCGCCACTTGGGCGGGCCGTGCTTTTTTAAGACGGGAGCTTTCCCGTGAAAGGAGCCGCCCATGGCAGCAACTGAGCAGCTGTTCAACGTTCGTGAGCGCAAGCGCTTTGAACGTCACGACATTTGGGAGCGCATCGCCGAGAACGGCACGATTTCCGCCGCCGTCATGGTCTTCGCCGCTATCGCCGCCGTTATCTGCGCCAACACCGATGCCTACGAGGCCATCCATCACTTTTTGGAGACCCCGCTGTATGTGGGCCTGGGCAACCTTACGGCTGGTCTCACCGTTGAGCTTTTCGTCAACGACTTCCTCATGGCGATTTTCTTTTTGTTGGTGGGCATTGAGCTTAAGTACGAGATGACGGTCGGCGAGCTCAAGAATCCGCGTCAGGCCATGCTTCCCATGTTGGCGGCGGTGGGCGGCGTCGTCGTTCCCGCCTGCATCTACCTGATCTTTAACCATGCCGGCGCCCGCAACGGTTGGGCCATCCCCATGGCAACCGATATTGCCTTTGCGCTGGGCGTGCTGTCGCTTTTGGGCAACCGCGTTCCCAACGGCGTGCGCGTGTTCTTCTCGACGCTCGCTATCGCCGACGACCTGATCTCCATCGCCGCCATCGCCATCTTCTACGGTCAGAGCCCCAATCCGTTTTGGTTGGGCGCCGCCGCGCTTGTGACCTGCGCGCTCGTGTGGCTCAACAAGACGCAGCATTACCGCCTTGCCCCGTATTCGGTACTGGGGCTGCTGTTGTGGTTCTGCATGTTCAAGAGCGGCGTACATGCCACGCTTGCTGGCGTCATCCTGGCCTTCACCATTCCGGCCAAGTGCGGCGTCAAGCTCGATAGTCTCACCGATTGGCTGGGCGAGTGCCTGCCGCTGCTCGATGACCGCTACGACGACGAGGCACACATCCTGGGCCAGCATGACTTTACCGTCTCGACTACCAAGGTCGAGCGCGTCATGCACCGCGTGACCCCGCCGCTTATCCGCATGGAGCGTCTGATCTCCACGCCGGTCAACTTTGTGATCCTGCCGATCTTTGCGTTCGTAAACGCTCAGGTTCGTTTAGTGGGCGTGGACATGAGCACGCTGCTCACCGATCCGGTGACGCTCGGCGTGTACTTTGGCATGCTGCTGGGCAAGCCGATCGGCATCTTTGGTATGACGTTTGCCCTGGTTAAGCTTAAGGCCTGCGAGCTGCCGCACAATGTCAACTGGCACATGATTGCCGG
Source organism: Collinsella sp. AF15-51 (assembly GCF_003462845.1). Taxonomy (NCBI): domain Bacteria; kingdom Bacillati; phylum Actinomycetota; class Coriobacteriia; order Coriobacteriales; family Coriobacteriaceae; genus Collinsella; species Collinsella sp. AF15-51. Next base: position 51,297 of record NZ_QRYG01000001.1, read on the forward strand.
CGTGGGCATTCTGGGCGGTATCGGCTTTACCATGTCGATTCTCATCAGCGGCCTTGCCTTCCCGACGGCCCAGTTTGAGGTTCTTGCAGCCAAGGCCGCTATTCTCGCCGGTTCGGTCACCGCAGCCGTGCTCGGCATGATCTACATGAGCGTGGTCTGCAAGCATCCCTCGCCCAAAGACGAGTAAGAGCGCGAAAACCGGCTCCAGAACCGATTCGGGCGCGTCCAAAATGCGGATTCTGGCGGTGCTTGCCGCCTGCCAGACACGCCAGTGGTCAAAAAACGCCGTTTGTGAGTACTGTCACAAACGGCGTATCATTTTAGGTGCGGAAAATAATGAACAAAGTTATAAGAACTGTACGTTAATGAGTGACCATCGACTTCCAATTTGGCGCTAGCTGACGGTGATTAGGAAGTTTCAAGTCGAGTTTTGCCGATTTCGACCAAAAATCGCTGCTACTAAAAAGGTAACAGTACTCATATTTGCCCTTTTTTGGCCACAAGCCCTAAAACAAGCCTCGCCAAGGTCGGGAAGCGGGCCAAATCGCCGGCCTCGAGGCTTATTCCACCGTTCCGTAGACGGCGCCCCAGCCGTGGGCGGCCAAGGCGGAGTTGAGCTGGTCGCAGAGTGACTGGCGGTCGTAATAGCCGGGCGGTAGCAGGTTGACGATTTCCATGAGATCGGGCGCCAGGTCCAAGATTTCGGCCTGTACGATCAGGTCCAGGCGGTCGATGGCATGGCGGTCGTAAAACAGCCCGTCGACCAGGCGCTGCAGGTCGCCGAATTCCTCGGCCCTAAACGATCCGTACTCCATAGTGCCTCCTTGGGCGCCCCACGCCGCCATGCGCGGCGATTCGTAATTCATTGCGATGAACTTAATCTATCACGGCTTCATACCGTTGTGGCGGTGGCGGTCTATACTTAGACGAACTGCAACGTACCGCTTCGCGAAAGGTCGCACCCATGCAGACGATCTACCAGAAGATGGAAACCACCGAACTCGATGCCGCCATCGAGGCGCTCAAAGCCGAGGTCGCCGAGGTCAAGGCCAAGGGCCTGGCGCTCGACATGGCCCGCGGCAAGCCGTCGCCCTCCCAGGTGGACATCTCTCGACCTATGCTCGATATCCTCAATGCCGATGCCGATCTGCACGACGGCAACGTCGACTGCTCCAACTACGGCTGCTTTGAGGGCATTCCCTCGGCACGCAAGCTAGCGGGGGAGTTCCTGGGGTGCCCTGCCGAGCAGACGCTCGTGCTGGGCTCGTCGAGTTTGCTGATTGAGCATGACATCGCCGGTATGTTCTGGCGTTGCGGCTCGTGCGGCAGCGAGCCCTGGGACGCCTACGAGGCCGCGCACGACGGCAAGAAGGTCAAGTTCCTGTGCCCCGTTCCCGGCTACGATCGCCACTTTGGCATCACCGCCGACTTGGGCATCGAGAACGTCCCCGTCGCGATGACCGACAACGGCCCCGACATGGACGAGGTTGAGCGCCTGGTTGCCGCCGACGATTCCATCAAGGGCATCTGGTGCGTGCCCAAGTATTCCAACCCCACGGGCATCACCTTTAGCGAGGACACTGTGCGCCGCCTGGTCGAGATGCCCACGGCCGCGCCCGATTTCCGCATCTTTTGGGACAACGCTTACTGCGTGCACGACCTGTACGACGAGACCGACGAGCTCGCAAATATCTTTGACCTCGCTCGCGCGGCGGGCACCGAGGATCGCGTGGTGGCCTTTGCCTCGACGTCCAAGATCACCTTCCCGGGCGCCGGCATCGGCTTTATTGGTGCGAGCCCCGCGGTTATCGCCGAGTTCTCCAAGCGCCTGAAGGCCGGCCTCATCAGCGCCGACAAGCTCAACCAGCTGCGTCACGTGCGTTTCCTTCCCACCATCGAGGCGGTCAAGGAGCACATGAAAAAGCATGCCGAGTTCCTGCGCCCGCGCTTTGAGGCCGTTGAGCGTAAACTCACCGAGGGCTTGGGCAACACGGGTTGCGCCACTTGGACTCATCCCCATGGCGGCTACTTTGTGAGTTTCGATGGCCCCGAGGGCTCGGCCCAGAAGGTCGCCGCGCTTTGTGCCGACCTGGGCGTCAAGCTCACGCCGGCTGGTGCCACCTGGCCTTATGGCAAGGATCCGCGCGACACCAACATCCGCATCGCGCCGAGCTATCCCACGGTCGAGGACCTGGAGGCCGCGCTCGATGTGCTGGTGCTGGCTGTCAAGCTCGTCGCTGCCGAGCTTGCGCGTGCCGAGCGCGCCTAACGCGTAGGGCCCCGCAAGTCCGCGCCTAGTACTATCCGCACTTTCGATACGTAAAGGAGCGTATACATGGATTTGGGTATTTCCACCAACCCCACGCCAGAGCTCTACACCATTAAGGTGACCGGTGAGATCGATATCTCTAACGCCGATAGCCTGCGCAATGCCATCGACCTGGCGCTCGAGCAGCCCACTGAGGCCGTTGAGCTCGATTTTGCCCAGGTGAGCTACATCGATTCGACGGGCATTGGCGTGCTTGTGGGCGCCGCACACCACGCAGCTGATCATGGTAAGCGTTTTAGCTGCGTCAACGTGCAGCCCCCGGTGATGCGCGTGGTTCAGCTGTTGGGCGTCGACCAGGAGATTTCGATCACCGCTGCATAATCTTTGCCCCCAAAAGGGCGTGCCGTTTGGCATATGTTTGTGATGCGCTCGGACGTTTTGGCGTCCGGGCGCTATACTTGACCGAATGAATAGACGAGTTCCGGCCGAATGGCGCGGTGCGGGCTCGACTCACATCGAGCCTTGGAGGTATGTGTGTTTGGTATTGGAGAGGGTGAGCTCGCGATCATCGTGGTCTTCGGCTTTTTGCTGTTTGGCCCGGATAAGCTCCCGCAGATGGGCCGCACGATCGGCCGTGCCATCCGTCAGTTCCGCGAGACGCAGGAAAAGATGACGGCCGTTGTTCAGTCCGAGATTATCGATCCGGTGAGCGAGGCCGCGTCGGCCCCGGTCAAGCCCAAGAAGGCCGCTGCGACCGACGACGATTCCGATGCGGACGAGGATGCCGCCGAGACGGCAGCGCCCGCCAAGAAGGAGACCTTTGCCGAGCGTCGCGCCCGTCTTGCTGCCGAGAAGGCCGCAAGCGAGGGTGCTGCTGAGGGCGAAGGCGCTGTTGATGAGGCCGAGGGTACAGAGCCTGCTGCTGCCGTCGAGCCCGAGCCTGCTGCAGAGCCCGAGCCCGAGCCGGCAGAGCCCACGACGGCTGACCTCTACGCCCGTCGTCCCCGCAAACGCAAGGCCGTCGTCGACCAGCTCGCTCGCGAGCTCGAGGTCGAGGACGATGCCGAGGCTGCTGCCGCCGACGCCCCGAAGGGAGGCGATGAGTAATGCCGATCGGACCTGCGCGCATGCCGCTCTTCGATCACCTGGGAGAGCTTCGTCGCCGCCTGACTATCGTGGTCGTATCGGTGTTTGCCGCCGCTATCGTGCTGTATTTCGCCACGCCTGTGGTGCTCGATATCCTGGAAGACCCCATCCGCTCCTTTGTGCCGGACGGTAAGTTCTACATCACCACCACGCTCGGCGGCTTTGGCCTGCGCTTCTCGCTGGCCATCAAGATGGCCGTGGTCATGTGCACGCCCATGATCATCTGGCAGATCCTGGCATTTTTCCTGCCGGCACTGCGCCCCAACGAGCGCAAGTGGGTTGTGCCCACGGTGCTCGCCTCGACGGTTCTGTTCTTCCTGGGTGCCATCTTCTGCTACTTCATCATCATCCCGGCGGGCTTTGAGTGGCTCATCGGCGAGACCTCGGCCGTCGCTACGGCGCTGCCCGACCTGGAGAACTACGTCAACATGGAGCTGCTCTTTATGATCGGCTTTGGCGTGGCGTTTGAGCTGCCGCTCATCATCTTCTATCTGTCCGTCTTTCACATCGTGTCCTATGCGGCCTTCCGCAGCGCCTGGCGCTACGTGTACGTGGGCCTGCTCGTGGGCTCGGCTGTGATCACGCCCGACGGCTCGCCCGTTACGCTGGGCCTTATGTACGGTGCCCTGCTTTCGCTCTACGAGATCTCGCTCGCCATTGCCCGCGTGGTCATTACCGCGCGCGAGGGCAAGGAGGGCCTGTTCGTGAGCCGTCTGGACCTGTTCTCGGACGACGAGGACGACGAGGAGTAAAACGGTATGCACGAGGTTGGCATTGTCAACGGCATACTCGATACAGTGATTCGCGCGGCGCGTGGGGCGGGGGCCTCGCGCGCCGTTTTGGTAACGCTGCGTATCGGGGATATGACCGAGGTCGTGCGCGAGGCGCTCGACTTTGCGTGGGGGACGTTTCGCGACGAGGACCCGCTCACGCGCGGCTGCGAGCTTGCCGTGGAGGAGGTCCATCCACAAAGCGAGTGCCTGGACTGCGGCGAGGTCTTTGAGCACGACCGTTTCCATTGTCGCTGCCCCCAGTGTGGCGGCGCCAACGTGCGCCTGCTGCACGGCCGCGAGCTCGATATCGCAAGTATCGAAATCGAAACCCCCGACGATTAGCCCGCTAGCCATCTGGTGATGGGGTATAAAGGAGCCAAAGTAAGGAGCGCTAAGTATGGCCGAGAAAACGATTGATATCGCGTCGCCGATCCTGTCGCGCAACGAGCGCCTGGCAGATCAGCTGCGTCAGCGATTTAATGAGGCAGGCACCTACGTGATCAATGTGCTGTCGAGCCCCGGCTCGGGTAAGACCACCACGATTCTGGGCACCAACGAGCGCCTGCGCGACAAGGCCGGCCTACGCTGTGCCGTCATCGAGGGCGATATCGCCTCGGATGTCGACGCCATCACCATGAAGGAAGCCGGCATGCCCGCCATCCAGATCAACACGGGCGGCCTGTGCCACCTCGAGGGCAACATGATCATGGAGGCCGTCGACGCCTTCGACCAGGCCGTCGGTCTGGAGAACATCGACGTCATCTTTATCGAAAATGTGGGTAACCTGGTCTGCCCGGTCGACTTTGACCTGGGCGAGAACCTGTCCATCATGATCCTCTCGGTGCCCGAGGGCGACGACAAGCCCATCAAGTACCCGGGCATCTTCCAGCACGCCGGCGCGCAGCTGCTCAATAAGGTCGACGTGGCCCCGGCTTTCGATTTTGACATGAATAGGTATACTAAGACACTCGATGACCTCAATCCGCAGGCGCCGCGGTTTGCCGTGAGCGCGCGCAAGGGCGAGGGCATGGATGCCTGGTGCGATTGGCTCATCGGGCAGATTGAGCAAGCAAGGGCGTAAGTCGGCCGCCAAGAGGGCGGGCGCAGCCGCAGACACACGAGATAGGAGCCTCTTTTGAAGCTCATCATCGCTGAGAAAAACGACGCCGCGCGTCAGATCGCCGAGCGTCTGTCCACGGGCAAGCCCAAAAAGGACAAGGTGTACAACACCGCCATCTACCGTTTTGAGTGGAAGGGCGAGGAGTGCGTGACGATCGGCCTTGCCGGTCACATCCTGGCACCCGATTTTTGCGACAGTGTGCTGTTCGATAAAAAGTTGGGCTGGTATTCGGTCACGGAGGACGGCGAAATGCTGCCGGCCGATATGCCCGATGGCCTGGCCCGCCCGCCGTACGACACCAAGCGCAAGCCGTTCCTTGCCGATGGCATTTCCATCAAGGGCTGGAAGCTCGAGAGCCTGCCCTATCTCACCTGGGCGCCCGTCATTAAGCTTCCGGCCGAGAAAGAGCTCATCCGTTCGCTTAAGAACCTCGCCAAAAAGTCCGACAGCGTCATCATCGCCACGGACTTCGATCGCGAGGGCGAGCTGATCGGTTCGGACGCCCTCAACAAGGTGCGCGAGGTGGCGCCCGACTTGCCGGTCGCCCGCGCCCAGTATTCTTCGTTTACCAAGGCCGAGATCACGCAGGCCTTCGATAACCTTGTCTCGCTCGACCAGAACCTGGCCGACGCCGGCGAGAGCCGTCAGCACATCGACCTCATTTGGGGTGCGGTGCTCACGCGCTACCTGACGCTCGCCAAGTTTGGCGGCTTTGGCAACGTGCGTTCCGCCGGCCGCGTGCAGACGCCGACGCTTGCCCTGGTGGTCGAGCGCGAGCGCGAGCGCATGGCGTTTGTGCCCGAGGACTATTGGCAGATTCGCGGCATGGGCGCCGCGCAAGGCGCTGCCGAGGACGATCGCTTTAAGATCGCGCACAAGACGGCGCGCTTTACCGACAAGGATGCTGCTGAGACGGCGTACGGTCACGTTGACGGCGCTACGACGGCAACCGTCGCCGCGGTGACCAAGCGCTCGCGTAAGCAGCAGCCGCCCACGCCGTTTGCGACGACCTCGCTGCAGGCTGCCGCCGCGGCCGAGGGCATCTCGCCTGCGCGTACGATGCGCATCGCCGAGTCCCTCTACATGGCCGGTCTCATCAGCTACCCGCGTGTCGATAACACCGTGTATCCCGCGACGCTCGATCTGGGCGCCGTGGTGAGCGACCTGGCAAAGATCAACCCGGCGCTGGCGCCCGTGTGCAAAAAGGTGCTCGCCGGCCCCATGAAGCCCACGCGCGGCAAGGTCGAGACCACCGACCACCCGCCTATCTACCCCACGGGCGAGGGCGATCCGTCCACGCTCGACGGCGGCCAGCGCAAACTCTATGACCTCGTCGCCCGTCGCTTCCTGGCAACGCTCATGGGGCCCGCGACCATCGAGAACACCAAGCTCGAGCTCGACGTCAACGGCGAGCCGTTCGTGGCTTCGGGCGACGTGCTCGTGACCCCGGGCTTCCGCGAGGCATATCCGTACGGCCTCAAGCGCGACGAGCAGATGCCGCCGCTTGAGCAGGGCGACACGGTCGACGTGTTCGACATTAAGCTCGAGGCCAAGCAGACCGAGCCGCCCGCGCGCTACAGCCAGGGCAAGCTCGTGCAGGAGATGGAAAAGCGCGGCCTGGGCACCAAGTCCACGCGCGCGAGCATCATCGAGCGCCTGTATGCCGTGCGCTATCTCAAAAATGATCCCGTTGAGCCGAGCCAGCTGGGCATCGCCATCATCGACGCGCTGTCGCAGTTTGCCCCGCGCATCACGAGCCCCGATATGACCAGCGGGCTCGACGGCGACATGACCCGCGTGGAGCGCGGCGAGGATACCGAAGAGCATGTCGTGACACACTCGCGCGCGCTGCTGGCCGGCGTGCTCGACGAGCTGCTCAAGCATACGCAGGAGCTGGGCGACGCCATCAGCGACGCCGTCACGGCCGATGCGCGCGTGGGCGCCTGCCCCAAGTGCGGCAAGGACCTGGTTATGAAGACGAGCGCCAAGACCCGCGGCAGCTTTATCGGCTGCATGGGTTGGCCCGACTGCGACGTGACCTATCCGGTGCCGAGTGGCGTCAAGGTGAGCCCGCTCGAGGGCGAGGCCGCCGTGTGCCCCGAGTGCGGCGCGCCGCGCATCAAGTGCCAGCCATTCCGCCAGAAGGCCTTCGAGATCTGCGTGAACCCCACGTGCCCCACCAACTACGAGCCCGATCTTAAGGTGGGCGAGTGCAAGGTGTGTGCCGAGGCCGGACGTCACGGTGACCTGATCGCGCACAAGAGCGAGAAGAGCGGCAAGCGCTTTATCCGCTGCACCAACTACGATGACTGCGGCGTGAGCTATCCGCTGCCGGCGCGCGGCAAGCTCGAGGCGACGGGCGAGACCTGCCCCGAGTGCGGCGCCCCCATCGTGGTGGTCAACACGGCGCGCGGTCCGTGGCGTATCTGCGTCAACATGGACTGCCCGACCAAGGAGAAGAAGCCCGCCCGCGGTCGCAAGACCACAACCAAGGCGAGCACGGCAAAGAAGACGACGGCTAAGAAAGCCACTGCCGCCAAGAAGACGACCGCGAAGAAGTCGACTGCCAAGAAAGCAGCCGCCGACAAGTAACGGCGCAGTCGAAACATTGCCCAAAAAAACGAGCGAGGACCCCGCGATCCTCGCTCGTTTTTTTGACCGGCAGTTAGGGACGTTCCTTTTCTGCCGGCAGTTTAGGAACGTCCCTAACTGCCGGCTCGGGAACGACAAAGCGCTAGTTCACCTCGACAGGCTTAGCGCCGGGATAGCGCTCCTCAAAGTCTAGGCGGTACTTATTGTCATTGGTGCCCGCCACGTTGTCGCGCGACAGCGGCGCCACGATCTCATTCTTGTGGTCCGCAGGCTTGGCGTATTTCAGGCTGATCTCCCAGGCATCACAGATTGCGTCAATGCGGTGATCCAGGTCGTCGTACAGGGCGATGATATCCTTCCAGGAGCTGTAGTTCTTGGAGCTCGTCGGGACGTCCAGGTCCTCGACGATGTCGTAATACTGCTCGATGGTGTCCTCCGTGCGCTCGGCGACGTCGGCGAGATTTTGACGGGTGGTTCGATCCTCTTCCAGATAGTTGCCGTTGAAGTTCTGCGCGCAGCCACGGACCTGGCTGTCGAGATCTTCGAGCAAGTCGTAGTATTCGCTCAGGCGACGGTAGAGGTTCTGCTCGGAGAGCGTTGCTTCGCCGCCATCCTCGTCGTCATCGTCATCATCGTCGTACAGGCTGTTGGGATTGCCGAGAGGCTTTAGGTCATCGTCGTCGACGTCATGGTGCAGCTTAGCTACCTCGGCAGTCGTCTGCGTGGCGGCGTTGTCGAACGGTCTGATCGCAAAGAAGATGACCAGGGCGATGATGATCGCCACCAGCACAACGATAACGGCGATAAGCGGCCCGGTGCCGCTCTTTTTGGGAGCGGGGGTCTGTGGCGAAGCGGGCGCGTATGCGGGAGCCGGCTGCTGTTGGGGCGAGCCGCTCGCGACGGGTATGCGCTGCGTGGTCTCGACGGCTTCGGTCCTTGCGGCGGGGTCGGGGCTATAGGCGAGGGGGTCGTCCGCCTTGGCTTGCGGCGTATCAAGGGAGCCGGTCTGCTCAAAAGCGGGCTGGCTATCGCTCGCGGCTGTTTGCTCAACGGGTGCACCGCACGAGGTGCAGAACTTGGCATTATCTTCAAGAAGCTTGCCGCACGAGGCGCAATACCGAGACATTGCCACTCCTTTCGCCACATTTCAATGCAATACGACGATTATACCCAGCATCCAAAATTCCCCATCATACGTTGCGGTGAAATAGGGACTGTTTGGCGGTCTCAGAGCTTCAATCAGTCCCTATTTCACCGCAACTTTGGAAAGGCGCCTTTAGCCATTGGGGACGTGCCGAGCACTGGGGTATCATGGCTTGGTTGCTATAACTCGCATTTACGCGCCTTGTAGGAAGGGGCTGCGCCCATGGCTTTTGAGCCTGCTCAACATAGCTTTATCACGCTCGAGGGCGTCGACGGTGCCGGCAAGTCCACGCAGGCGCGCCTGCTTGCCCGTGCGCTCGACCTTGCCGGCTACCAGGTTGTGACCCTGCGTGAGCCGGGCGGCACTGCCATCAGCGAAAAGATTCGCGCCCTGCTGCTCGACCCTGCCAACACGACGATGGGCGATACCTGCGAGCTGTTGCTCTACGAGGCTGCGCGTGCCCAGCTGGTGCACGAGGTCATCGCGCCCGCCCTCGCTGCCGGCAAGGTGGTCCTGTGCGATCGCTTCTACGATTCCACGACCTGCTACCAGGCGTTTGCCGATGGCCTCGATCGCCAGATAGTGCGCGACGCCAACAACCTGGCCGTCGCGGGTACGCACCCGGCGCTCACACTCGTCTATCACATCGCGCCCGAGCAGGCGGCGCTGCGCATGGCAGCCCGTGGCGCGGCAGATCGCATGGAGGCAAAAGGCGTGGCATTCCAGGAGCGTGTCTACCAGGGCTTTTGCGCAATCGCTGCCGAGGAGCCAAACCGCGTAAAGCTCATCGACGCCACTGCGACCGTCGAGGAAGTCTTCGAGAAGACGGTCGAGCAGGTTCGCGCGTATGGTCTCGACATTCCGCAGGAAGCCGTTGCCGCCGCGCTTGCCAAGGAGGCCGAGTAGCATGGCCCCCGCTCAGGCAAGCCTGCTGGCCAAGCTCGACACCCAAGAGCGCGTGCGCGACTTTTTGACCAATGCCGTCGCTAGCGGTCGCGCGTCGCACGCCTACCTGTTTTTGGGCGCGCCCGGCGCGGGCAAGCTCGACGCCGCGTGGGCGCTCGCCCAAGCCTTCCTGTGCGAGCAGGACGGCTGCGGCGCATGCGACAGCTGCGTGCGCGTCTCTCGACATACGCATCCCGACGTGCACTATTACACGCCCGAGAGCGCCACGGGTTACCTCATCGCCCAGACCCGCGAGCTGCTCGACGACGTGCCGCTGGCGCCCATCCGCGCCAAGGCAAAGGTCTACATCATCGACCGTGCCGAGCAGCTGCGCGCCAACACCGCCAACGCGCTGCTCAAAACGCTCGAGGAGCCGCCCGAGGGCGTCATGTTCATCCTGTTGGGTACCTCGGCAGACGTGATGCTGCCCACCATCGTGAGCCGCTGCCAGTGTGTGCCGTTTCGGCTGGTGTCTCCCACCGTGGCCGCGCAGGTCGTGAGCCGCGCCACCGGGCAGGATCCCGCGCGCTGCCGCATGGCCGTCGCCGTGGCGGGAAGCCCCACGCGTGGTATCGAGTTCCTCAAGAGCGCCGAGCGCCAGGACGCCCGTCGCCAGATGATCCGTGCCATCGACTCACTCATTGCCGCCGACGAGGCCGATGTACTCAGCCGTGCCAAGTCGCTCATCGTCGCCGTCAAGGCGCCGTTGGCCGAGGTCAAGTCCACGCAGGAAAAGGTGCTCGAGCAAAATGCCGACTACCTGTCGCGTGGAGCATTGAAGCAGCTTGAGGACCGCAACAAGCGCGAACTCAACGCGCGCGAGCGTTCGGGTATCATGGAAGCGCTGGCGAGCGCGCGGACGCTCATGCGCGACGTGCTGCTGACGCTTCAGGATGAGGCGGCCGACGTCGTGAACGAGGATGTGCGCGACACGATCGGTCGGCTTGCCGCCGCGACCAATGTTGCGGGTGCCACCCAGGCGCTCGAAGCGGTCGCAACCGCCGAGCGCAACATCGCCAGAAACGTTACTCCCCAGCTGGCCATCGAGGTCATGCTGTTCGATATCAGGAAGGCACTGAAATGCCGTTAGTCGTACCCGTTAAGTTTACCTACGCCTCGCGCGACCTGTGGTTCGACCCGCAGGATTTGGATATCCTCGAGGCCGATTATGCCATCTGCTCCACCGAGCGCGGAACCGAGATCGGCCTGGTCACGGCCGATCCCTTCGAGGTACCGCAGGACGAGATCGGCCAGCCGCTCAAGCCCGTGCTGCGCGTGGCGAGCGACATCGACCTGCAGCTTGCCGATGATCTGGCCATCCAGGGCGACGAGGCCATGGTCGATTTCCGTCGCCTGGTCAAGGAGCTCGACCTCGAGATGAAGCCGGTCGGCGTGGAGTACCTGTTTGGCGGCGAGAAGGCCGTGTTCTACTTTGCGGCCGAGGAACGCGTCGATTTTCGCCAGCTCGTCAAGGATCTGTCCTCGACGCTGCACATTCGCGTCGACATGCGCCAGATCGGCGTGCGCGACGAGACTCGCCTGGTGGGCGGCTATGCCCAGTGCGGCCAGGAGCTCTGTTGCACGCGCTTTGGCGGACAGTTTGAGCCCGTCTCGATCCGCATGGCAAAAGAGCAGGACCTGCCGCTCAATTCCTCCAAGATCAGCGGCGTTTGCGGCCGCCTGATGTGCTGCCTGCGCTACGAGTTCGAGGCCTACAAGGACTTTAAGAGCCGCGCGCCCAAAAAGAAGACGCTTATCGATACGCCGCTCGGCAAGGCGCGTATTCAGGAATATGACACGCCGCGCGAGCAGCTGGTGCTGCGCCTGGAGAACGGCAAGGTCTTTAAGGTCAACCTGGCTGATATGACCTGCTCGGAGGGCTGCAAAAAGAAGGCCGCCGAGCAGGGCTGCAGCTGCCGCCCCGACTGCGTGACGCGCGACGTGCTCGAGCGCATCGAGTCGCCCGAGATGCGCCTGGCGCTCATGGAGCTCGACCGCGAGAACGGCGTCGACGTGGGCGATGGCCTGTCGAGCGCCGACCGTCTTGCTGGCACGTCGATGCCCAAGCGCCGTCGTCGCGATGCCGATTCCGATGCCCGCGCCGGTCAGGGGCAGGGCGAGGGTCGTGGCCGCGGAAAGGGCCGTGGCAATGCCGCAACGCCTGAGGCCGAGGAGGCCGCCGGTGGCCGTCGTCGTCGCAAGCGCGCGGGCTCGGGCGATGTCGGCGAGGCCGCTCCCGCAGGCAAGAATTCCCCCCGCGAGCGCGAAGCTCAGCAGCCTCAACAGCAAAATCGCGGCGGTGGCATGAATCCCACGCGCCGTCGCCGCCGCCATTTGTCGAGCGAGGAGCGCGAGGACGCCTTCCGCGCCGCAGCCGCTCGCGAAGCCGGTGCCGCCCCCAAGGGTGGTTCGGGTTCCGATACGCCTGCCGACAAGGGTAGCAAGCAGCGCAACGATGACGAGCGCGCCCCGCGTCCGCGTCGTCGCCATTCCTCGGGCACGCAGCAAAAGCCCTCGGTGCCCTCCGTTGCCGATCAGGTCTCGGATGGCGAGGTCAAGGTCACGCGTCGTCGCCCCGGAGATGGCGGAGGGGCGGCTGCCAAGGCCGCGCGCGGCGCTGCTCGCGACGAACGCGAGTCGCGCGAAGATCGTGGTGGCGAGGGTTCGGCCGACCAGGGCCAGAAGCGCCGTCGCCGTCGTCGTTCCCGCAAGCCGCGTCAAGATGGTGGCGAGGGTTCGACCCCGTCTTCGTCTGCACCACAACCGCCTACCGGCGAATAGCGCCCGCAAACGGATTTAACCTGCCTGACCCCAAACGCGTCGGGGTACCATAGCACTGAATCAACAACCCTCCCTGCGACCGAACGTAGGGAGGGTTGTGTCGTGAAGAGATATTTGAATGTGTTGGGATGCCTGCAAGGTGCCGGCATCCTGCCGTTTGCGGACGAATTGCTACCGTTTGCCGAGCTGGCGGCGTACGAGGCGCTTGAGGCGTTGTCGCCTACGCGATGCGCCGGCTGCGAGCGCTCCGGCGCGCTTATTTGCCAAGACTGCTTGGCGGCGCTTGCGCTCATCGACCCGCGGCATAGCTGCACTCGATGCGGCGCCCCGTTTGGAGACTTGCTGTGCACCGAGTGCTCGGTCGAGGGTTCGTCCTCGGCGATGGCCGAAGCACTCGACCGGTGCCTGGCATGTGCCGTTTACGCGCATCCGCTGCCGCGGATCATTAAAGCGTACAAAGACGCGGGCGAGCGACGCCTGGCGCCGTATCTGGCAGAGCTGCTATACGACACCGCCTTACATGCCCAGGTCGCGGCGCCCGAACGCTTAGGCGGTGTGTTGTCCGGCGCCGATGCGGTGGTGTTTGTGCCCGCGACTGCGGCGGCGTTTCGGCGACGCGGCTTCGATCATATGGAGGCCATCGCGCGCCCATTTTGCGAGCTGTCGGGTGTTCCGTTGCTCGACGCCCTCGTTAAATACGGCCATGGCGACCAGCGTGAACTCGGCCGTGAAGAACGCCGTGAACGCGTCCGAGGCATGTACGAGACCGTTGAGGACGTGCGGGGCCGCCGCCTGCTGCTTATCGACGACGTTATCACCACGGGTGCGACGATGGCAGCGGCTTCGGCGGAACTCAAGCGCGCCGGTGCCGCGGCCGTTGATGGCCTCGCTATCGCACGTGTTTGGTAGGGGTGGTTTTGTGGCAGTGAAGATTGAGCGGCGCAACGAGCCGACAGGCGAACAGCTAGCGGCTTCCGTAATCCTAACAGGCGCTTCAGCGCTGCGCATGATGCGCGCCGAGCGCCGGCAGATGGGCTATATCAGCTGGAAGGACCTCAATCCCGATGAAGAGCGCCGTGTGCTGCGCACGTCGTCGCCCTCGACCGAGGACATCTATCTTCCCGACTTGGTGCGAATTGGAGCCGCAAGCGGCGAGGTGCAAGAGGATTTGTGCTTGCTGGTGGGATCTGCGGCGCAGCGCCGCCGCATGCCTAGCGTAGGCTGGTCCGTGTGTTCCGGGTTGCCCGCCGGCTCGATTCTAGAGGTGGAACCGGGGGTGTACAGCTTGTCTCCCGAGGCCCTCTGCCTTGCCGTTGCGCGCGAACTTGGCTGTATCCAGGCATTTGCCCTGGCCCAGGAGCTGTGCTCTAAGATTTCACTGAGCGACCGCGGGAAGTATCTGCCTCCCTACACCTCGCCTGTTACGAATAAACTTGCAAAGGACAAGGACCAGCCAGCAGACGTGGGCTACTTTGAAGTCGAGCCGGCGCTGACGCCCGATCGCCTGGCAGATTACCTTGCGGCATGCAAGGGGAATGTGGCCAAACAGCTGCTGCGTCTGTGTCCCTACCTGTCAGAAAACCTGCTCTCGCCCATGGAGTGCATCATGCTCGCTCTGTTTTCGCTTCCGTTTTCCTATGGCGGATTTGACTGCGGTCCCTTTAAGACCGACTACAAGATCGAGTTCGATGACCGCGCGCAGGCAATCTCGGGGATGCCGCATGCAGTTTGCGATGCGTATCAGGAAGCAGCCCGGTTTGACCTTGAATACAACGGTGAGCTGGGCCATTCCTCCCGGAGGGGACGTATCCATGATGAAAAACGCAACACGGGCTTGATTACTATGGGAATCGAGGTCGCGACGGTCAACAACGAAATGCTCTGCGACATGGAAGCGATGGAAGCGCTCGCATGGCGCATCCACCAGCGTATGCGAAAGCGGTACCGGAATCGTGTCGATGCCCGCAGGAAGAAGCAAGAGGCGTTGCTTAACACGCTGCGGGCGTGTTTTGGGCTTAAGCCGGTCTAATTCACGTCGAAAATAGGGGGTTAATCATATGCCCTGGCCAAAATATGGCAAATATGAGTACTGTCACTAAATCAGTAACAGCAAAATCAAGGAATTTAGGACTCGGAGGCGGCATAAAGTAAGAAGATAATAAACAAATGTGGAATAACTAAGCATCAGGTTAGCGACATTGAGCGCAAAATCTGTCCGAGAGGCCAAAATTGCCTGTTACTAAATTGGTGACAGTACTCATATCTGCCATTTTTTGGCCACGGCACCCTAGGAAGGGTGCCCCGGAGCTCCCCATAGGGGAGCTCCGGGCTTCACAGAGGCACGAATAGCCCACTCCGACCTGCGAAATCTGTACTCGCGATGCGAATGACGCCCCTAACCTTAAACTTTAGCTTGAACTTAGCTATAATGCGCTACGTTCCTACCAGGCTGTGGTTGCGGACGGACGAAATGCCCGTCCTAGTCCAAGACAGACGCGGTCAAAGGGATCCACGTAAGCGACCGCGTGCGCGCGGCGCGATCATGGCGCGTCCTAGATGTAAGCCGCACCGTCCGTTCTACTTTCTTTGGGGCAATACCGCCTCGCGGGCGAGCGGGCCAGTCGTGAAGGTGGCTGCGGCCTCCCGAGCAAACACCCCGGTGCGCAAGTGTGGGGTCAAATACCAGGTCAGCTGGTGGGAACAATCTGATATTTCGTGCAACGCACGGATCGTATACGACACAGAAGGCAGGGTAGTGGACATGGTGAGGGGCAGCTTGATGCACGCGGCTCGGTTAGGTGCTGGGACCGCAGCGGTCATCGCCGTTTTGGGCCTGAGCGGATGCGCGTTCAACCCGCTGTCTACGTTCACGACTCCCACGATCGACCAGATCGAGTACGAGACCGTCACGTCCGCGGTGTCGGATGATGCCCTGGTCACCCCCGGTACCCTGACGGTTGCCCTCGATACCTCCGATGCGCCGCAGGCCATGCAGGGCGCTGACGGCGAGCTCACGGGGTATGCAGTCGACGCTGCCCGCGCCCTCGCAAGCCGCATGGGCCTTAAGGTCGCCTTTGTCGATGCGTCCTCGGCAGGTTCCGCGCTCGGTGACAAAAAGGCTGATATCTTTATCGGCGAGATCAACTCCACGGATGGGGACGTTAGCTCGCTCGGCACCTGCCTGTACGATGCCGCTTCCGTGTTCGGTAAAACCAGCGATGGTGGGTCGCTAAGCGTTTCCACCGATACCCTTAACACGTCTACTCTGGGTGTCCAGATGTCCTCGGCCTCGCAGGAGGCGCTTGCTAAGCAGAGCATCACCGCCAACCAAAAGACCTACTCCAACATCAACGAGTGCTTTGAGGCACTCGAGTCCGGCGAGGTCGACTATGTAATCTGCGACTCCACGGCCGGCGGCTACCTTGCACGCCTGATGAGCGAGGTCTCCTATGCCGGTTCGCTCGAGGCGCCCTCGACGCTTGGTGTTGCGGGCCTCTCGTCCAATGACGAACTGTGCCGTGCCGTGAGCGATGCCCTCGACGGTATTACGGCCGACGGCACGCTCGAGGCGGTCCACTCTGTCTGGTATGGCAGGATGCCCTACGACCTCACCACTAAGACGGTTTCGGGCGCTAACGTGCAGCCGGGCGACTCTGAGTCCAGTGAGACCGCATCCTCCGGCAGCGAGTCCTCCGATTCCAACAATGTGACCGCATCCTCCGAAGACAAATCGTCCAGCCAGGAAGACACTATCACCGACGACGACATTAACAAGCTCAATAGCTAGTTATTGCTAGGGGTGGCGTCTCCTACGCGCTAGGAGGGACGCCTCTTCACGGTTTCAACACGCATCGCCGGGCTCTCCCAACAGGGGAGCCCGGCTTTTTCGTTTCCAAAAAACCAGCAGGTCAAAGACATTTTTTAGGTGCAAAAGCAAAGTCGCCGTCGCTCTTCCATAGCGCACTTTGCCACAGAAAAGTGCGAGACTTCGGTATGCGGTATCAAGCAATCGTTATTCGGGTCTTTAGGAATCCGCGTGATTAAATGCACGGCAATGGGTACATAGCCAGTACAGTAAGTCCCCGAGGCAGATTGGAGCCACGTATGGATATCAAGGTTTCTGGACGCAAGACGACGGTAACCGATGCTCTGCGTGCGCATGTGGATGAGAAGATCGGCGAGGCGCTCAAGGTTTTCGATATCGAGCCCATGACAGTCGACGTCGTGCTTCGTTATGAGAAGAACCCCTCGAACCCCAACCCGGCAATCGTCGAGGTCACGGTTCGTGCCCGCGGCTCTGTGATTCGCGTTGCCGAGCACGGCGCAGATATGTATGCCGCCATCGACCTCTCCGCCGATAAGGTTACCCGCCAGCTGCGCAAGTTCAAGACTAAGGTCGTGGACAACCGCCAGGGTGGTGCCAGCGCCGCGGATGTCGCACCGGTCGAGCGCGTCGAGGATCTGGCCGACCTGCTGCTGCCCGAGGAGGAAGACGACCTGCTCGTCCGCGAGAAGGTTATCGACGTCACTCCGATGACTGAGGAGCAGGCGCTGGTGCAGACCGATCTGCTCGGTCACGACTTCTACGTGTTCGAGAACGCGACGACCGGCCTTATCAATGTGGTGTATCACCGTAAGAATGGTGGATATGGCATCATCAAGCCCCGCATCGAAACACTTGACGAGTAAAATACGTTAACTTGCATGAGTTAACGGCTGGCGGCCATCCCATGCGGGTGGCCGCCTTTTTACGTAAGGAGTCGCTTTGATGGACAAGGCCGCATCCGCCGGTCATTCGGACCGTTGCCGCATCGTCGTCGATACCTGCTGCGACTTTAGCCCCGAGGTCGCCGCGAACCTCGATGTCGATATCCTGGGTTTCCCCTTCATTATCGATGGCGAGGAGCGTACGGACGACATCTGGTCGAGCATCACACCCAAGGAGTTCTACGACCGCATGCGCGCCGGTGCCCGCGTGTCCACCTCGGCTGTGTCGCTCGGTCGCTATATCGAGTTCTTTACCGAGTGCGCCAAAGAGGGTACGCCCACGGTCTACCTGTGCTTTACCTCGGCGCTGTCGTCGAGCTACAACTCCGCGTGCCAGGCGGCGGACGCCGTGCGCGCCGAGTATCCCAACTTTGAGCTGTACGTGGTCGACAACGCTCTGCCCTGCGCGACCGGCGAGCTCCTGGCGCTCGAGGCCGTGCGCCAGCGCTCGGCGGGACTGACTGCTAAGCAGCTGGTCGACTGGGCAAACGAGGCCAAGACCTATGTCCACGGTTACTTTACGCTCGAGAGCTTTGACGCGCTGGCTGCCGGCGGCCGCATTCCGCCCGCGGCGGCACAGCTCACGGCAAAGCTCGACGTCAAACCCGAGCTGTCCTACGACCTGGCCGGCTCGCTGTCGCTGATCGGCGTCAACCGCGGTCGCAAGAAGGCGCTCAAGTCCATTCTCAAGTCGTTCCGCGAGAACTATGTGCCCGATCGCACCATGCCCATCGCCATTATGACGGCCGATGCCGAAAAGGACGGCGACTGGCTCGAGGCCGCCATCCGCAAGGAGGAAGGCTGCGCCGACGTGACCATCATCCGCAGCTCTGTGGGCCCCACCATTGGCTCGCACGTGGGCCCCGGCATGGTGGCTTGCGCGTTTTGGGGCAAGAACCGCGCCGACAAGGCGTCGCTTTCCGACCGCATCGCCCGCCGCGTGCGCGGTCAGTAGGCAAGTAACGCGGCCGTAATCGATCCCAACTCACAGCCCAAACGCTGGCACCGAGTATTCAACCTGGTAATAACACCCAACCCAAAAGGAAAGGCTTCATGGCAAACAAGCTCTCTGTCGCATTCATCGGCACCGGAATCATGGGTGCCCCCATCGCCGGCCACATCCTGGATGCCGGCTATCCCGTCACGGTCAACAACCGTACCAAGTCCAAGGCCGTCGCGCTTATCGAGCGCGGTGCCGTTTGGGCCGATACGCCGGCAGATGCCGTGGCGAACGCCGACGTCGTCTTTACCATGGTGGGTTATCCCTCCGAGGTCGAGGAGCTCTACCTGGCGGGCGACGGCCTGCTCGCGTGCACTAAGCCCGGCGCGGTCCTGATCGACCTCACCACAAGCTCGCCCGAGCTGGCGCGCGACATTGCCGAGGCCGCCCAGGTTTCCGGCCGCATGGCGTTTGACTGCCCCGTCACCGGCGGCGAGTCGGGCGCTATCGCCGGTACGCTCACGGCTATCGTGGGCGCTACCGAGAACGACATCGCGCCGGTCCGCGACATCCTTGCCACCTTTGCGGCCAACATCTGCTGCTTCGACGGCGCCGGCAAGGGCCAGGCTGCCAAGCTCGCCAACCAGGTGTCGCTGGGCGCCTGCATGGTCGGCATGGCAGACGCCATGGCATTTGCCGAGCTGAGCGGCCTTGACCTGGAGAAGACCCGCCAGATGATCCTGGGCGGTACCGGCAAGTCCGGCGCCATGGAGAGCCTGGCTCCCAAGGCGCTTGACGGCGACTACAAGCCCGGCTTTATGGTCGAGCACTTCATTAAGGACCTGCGCTTGGCGCTCGCTTACGCCGATGACCGCGAGCTCGCGCTGCCCGGTGCCGACGTCGCTTTTACGCTCTACGACATGCTCGACGCCATCGGTGGCGCCAAGCTGGGCACCCAGGCCATCACGGTTCTCTACAAGGAGGAGGCCGACGCCATCGCCGCCGGTCTGGACTGGTCGCAGTATCGTCCCGAGGAGCACGGTGCCCACGAGGAAGGCTGCGGTTGCGGCGAGCATGGCGACGACCACGAGTGCTGCGGTGGCCACCACCACGGCGAGGACCACGAGTGCTGCGGCGGTCACGGTCACGATGACGGCCACGAGTGCTGCTGCGGCCACCATCACGAGGAGTAGCGCCTATGAGCTGGACGTTCGTGGTGCTTGCGCTGGTGCTCTTTCTCTTTGCGATCTACATCGGCTTTTTGTGCGGCCAGTGGGCCTGCGAAAAGCGCGTCATCACCAAGCGCGACTACTGGATCGCCAACTTTGCAGGAGCGGCGGCAGTCGTCCTGCTGACTTGGGTGTTCTCGCTGTTCCCGCTGGTGCAGTTTGCGCCGATTGGCTGGCTCGGCGGCTTTATCGCCGGCCTTAAGATGAGCTTTGGCGAGTCCGTCGGCCCGTGGCGCAAGCACGACGAGGTTTTTAACGTCAACAAAGCCCATCGCGCCGCCGCCGATGCGGGCGATGCCGAGGAGCGCCGCCGTGCGCGTCGCAAGGGCGCAGCCAACCGGCAGCTCATCTCGGTCACCGATGACAGCAAGGGTGCTGGCAAGCACGCTAAGAAATAGTAAGAAGAGGTAACTATGGCAGAAAATAAAGACGAACAGCTCACCGACGAGGAGCTGGCACAGCTCCAGCTGGCAGAGGAGAACGAGAACGCCGTCGACCGTCTGGTCCAGGAGCTCGGCTGCCCCACGCGCCGCATCCGCCAGTTTGCCGCCCGCGTGCTGCACCTGCTTGCCGAGCGCGATCCGCAGCGCGTCGAGCCCTGCGTACCCGCGCTGATCGAGGCGCTCGACCGCCCCGAGGCGCAGACCCGCTGGGAGGCCCTCGATGCCCTGACGGCGCTCGCCACCACCTGCCCCGAGCAGCTGGGCGATGCCTTTGAGGGCGCCGAGACCGCACTGTTCGACGAGATCTCCTCCACGCTGCGCTATGCCGCCTTCCGCCTGCTGTGCGTGTGGGGTGCCACGAGTGTCGAGCGTTCGCGCGAGGCTTGGCCCATCCTGGATGAGGCCATCCAGTGCTACCACGGCGACCTTGAGTATCGCGACATGCTCGGTTGCCTGTACGAGTTTTGCCAGGGCGAGATCGACGCCGAGGTCGCAGAGAAGCTTGCGCTGCGCCTTAAGTTCGACGCCGAGAACGGCAAGGGCAGCTATCTCAAGGCCCGTTCGAGCGAGATTTGCGAAATGCTTGTTAAACGTTTTGGCCTGGATCTCTCCAAAAAGAAGAAGCGTGCTAGCGTTAAAAAATCTGACGACGCCGAAGACGAGGAGTAACAGATTATGGCGCACGATGTAGTCCTGATTCCCGGTGACGGTATCGGTCCCGAGATTACGCAGGCCATGCGCCGCGTGGTCGAGGCCACCGGTGTCCAGATTAACTGGAATGTCCAGGAGGCCGGCGCCGGCGTCATGGACGAGTTTGGCACGCCGCTGCCCCAACATGTGCTCGATGCGGTTGCCGAGACTAAGGTCGCCATCAAGGGGCCCATCACCACGCCGGTCGGCACGGGTTTCCGCAGCGTCAATGTTGCTCTGCGTAAGCACTTCGATCTGTACGCCTGCGTGCGCCCCTGCCTGTCGCAGCCGGGCGACGGCTCGCGCTTCCGTGACGTCGACCTGGTCATCGTGCGCGAGAACACCGAGGACCTCTACGCCGGTATCGAGTTCGATGAGGGCGCTGCCGAGGTCGAGGAGCTTTCGCAGCTCGTCGAGCGCTCGGGCCAGAAGACCTTCGCCGCGGATTCCGCCATCTCGATCAAACCCATCTCCATCGCCAAGAGCCGCCGCATTGTGGAGTACGCCTTTGAGTACGCCCGCCGTTGCGGTCGCAAAAAGGTGACGGCCGTGCACAAGGCCAACATCATGAAGGCAACCGACGGCCTGTTCCTGCGCGTTGCGCGCGAGGTGGCCGCCAACTATCCCGACATTGAGTTCAACGACAAGATCGTCGACGCCACCTGCATGGGCCTGGTCCAGAACCCCAACGACTTCGATGTCCTGGTGCTGCCCAACCTGTACGGCGACATCGTGAGCGACCTGTGCGCCGGCCTGGTGGGCGGCTTAGGGATGGCCCCCGGCTCCAACATCGGTGCCGACTGTGCCATCTTTGAGGCGACGCACGGCTCCGCTCCCGATATTGCTGGTCAGGATATCGCCAACCCCACGGCCGAGATTCTCTCTGCCGCGATGATGCTCGATCACCTAGGCGAGAACGACGCGGCCAATCGCATTCGTGCCGCCGTCTCTGCCACGCTCGACGAGGGCGAGCAGGTTACCGGTGACGTGCGTCGTGCCCAGACCGGCTCCGTTGAGGGCGCTGTGGGTACGCAGGCATTTGCCGATGCCGTTATCGCGCACCTGGCCTAAGGCATGCACACTGCAAACGCCTAAATAGTACTTAAGTGTTTGCGTATAACCTAAGAATCAATACGCCCGGCGCTCTGTCGGGCGTATTCTATTGGGGACTATGTTTCCTAACAAGGAGTAACCGATATGGGTCTGATTCAAAAGAAGGACGAGATCGACGGCATCCAGATCATCGAGCGCGGCGAAGGACCCGACGGTGACGAGGACGAGAAGATCGACCTGGTCGCCGGTACGTCTGCCGAGCACATTGCCGCCGGCACGACGGCCGAGGAGGAGGACGCCCGACTGGAGGCTCGGATTGCCGCGGATGCCGCTGACGAGAACCTCATGCCCGAGGAGCAGGATGAGGACAGCGACTCCGACGTGGACGACCACGCTTGCAAGCACAAGAAGACGATGATTGCCGCCTTTGTAGTTGCAGTCGTGATCGCTGCCGTGGTCGGCTTCTTTATTGGCAACGGTGGTTTTGGCGGCAAGGGCGTCGGCTCGGCGACCCTGACCGAGGACCAGCTCGATTCGACCGTGGCGAGCTACAGCTACAACGGCAAGAAGAGCGACATCACCGCGCGCGAGGCCATCGAGAGCCAGTACAGCCTCGATACCGTCAAGGATAGCGATGGCAACTACACCGCTCCTTCTGCCGACGTCATCCTGTCCTATGTGCGCAACAAGATCCTGCTCGACGCTGCCGAGGACGAGGGCATTACCGTCTCTTCTAAGGAGATGAAGAAGTACGCCGAGGATTCCATCGGCACTTCGGACTACAAGACCATGGCCACGCAGTACGGCGTGTCCAAGGACCAGGCCAAGCAGATCGTCCGTCAGTCCGCGACGCTGCAAAAGCTCTACAAGAAGAAGGTGGGCGATAGCTCTGCAAGCATGCCGACCGCCCCGACCGAGCCTGCTGACGGCAACGAGGAGACCGCGAGCAAGGACTACGCCGACTACATCATCAAACTTGCCGGCGACGAGTGGGATAGCTCGAAGGGCACCTGGAAGGACGCCGACAGCACCTATGCTAAGGCCTTCGCCGACGATGCCTTTACCGCCGATAGCGCCACCTATAAGCAGGCCATGACTGCCTATTACACTGCTTACCAGCAGTATTCTTCGCAGGCTTCGAGCGCCAGCTCCAAGTGGACCGAGTATGCCAACGGCCTGTACGCCAAGGCCAACATCAGCATCTACGGCCTGTTTGCGTAAGATTTGCCCGAGCTACCGAGCGCGAAGCTGATATATCTGATTAAGCCCGCTAGAACGGATGTCGTTCTAGCGGGCTTATTGCGTTTAGGCGCTGGTGGCTAAATTATGTCTATTAATCTTTAAGTCCAAAGAGGTTATCGGCTTCATCGTCAGGCATATATTCCAGTACATCGCCCGGTTGGCAGTCGAGTGCCCGGCATATCGCGTCAAGAGTTGAAAAGCGCACGGCAGAAACCTTGCCCGTCTTGATGCGCGACATATTGACCTGGGAGATACCCACGCGTTCCGCAAGCTCTTTGGATGAAATCTTGCGTTCGGCAAGCATGCGGTCGAGCCGCAGAATAATCATGGATTCCCCCTAGAGCAACTCGTCATCTTGTTTTTGCAGGATACACCCGTACTGGAAGATGCTGGCAATCAGGCTAATAATTAGGCCTGCAAAGAGCATAGAGAGGTCGAGATGCTGCCCGCCAAGCGCATCCGTAAAGCTACCGCCAAATCCTGAGAGTATCAGCCCTGTGACTATGGCACCAAAAAGTTTCACGGCAGCGCCGCCGATAAGGAACAAATGTCCTATTTGACGTAGTATGCGGATGCATTCGAGGTCAAAGGGCCTGCCCGCCTTTTCAATGGCGGAGAAAAACCTGTATGCGCTTAGCGCGATGGCAAGCGCGAGGCATGCCATCATGGCGCTCCCTATGGCAGTATGACCGTCGTGCGCGACAAGCATAAGAGGAGTCTGTTCATTGGTGCCGACGAGAGCGAGAATTGGCCCTTCGCTAGCCTCAAGCTCTACGGATTGGAGACAGAACCCTTGGGAGAGGCTAGGCAATATGACTAGATCTTCGATTGCAATGACTGCGAGGAGTGCCAGAGCGAGCGCCACGATGGTGCAGATTGTGCCCCATTTGCAGTAGCGAGTGAGCTTCCTCAGTTTGGCTATTGCCTGTTCACGGTCGATGGCTTCATTCGATTTGGATACGTTCCAGCGGATCATAGCTCCTCCAACCAATGTCTTGGATGATACTTGTATCTTATATCATACTTAATGATAAACGATAAACAATTACAGATTAGAGTAAGTAATGTTTGTGAGACGAATAGCGAGAGCTATGGCATATTCAGGGAATGGGAGTTTGGAACGCGGGGGATGGACGAGTATTGAAATACCCTGCAACCGCGCAAGTGCTTCATCGAGTCTCCCCAATTCATCTAGGAAAAAGGCTGCAAACGATTGAAATTCTCCGGTGAACGGTCGAAAACTACCGTTCACCGATAATTTCTAAACTGGTTCTAACTGGTATTAAGTCAAAAAGACCAATTCACAAATCTTCACAATGACCTGCACTTTTTCTACACGCTATATTTAGCCACCCTGTGTTGTTTAGACACGAAAATAGTTGTGATCGATTGCCAAAGCATTTCGAAACGGTTTCAAAACTGTAGGTAGAAGTGTTAATGAGCGGTAAACGGTCGATTTATCACCGTGAACGGTGCAAAAACGTTTTACTGTATGAATCAGCGAAAGCGACCTCTTCTGGGGTGATATAGTGTCAACAACACGTCACGTGGTTACTACCAGTTTAGAAACCACTGGTCTTCAAAGAACGCTTTCTAAGAAGCTTTAAGGGCGAGCGCCCGCTGGCTTCCGAAAATTATCGGACTCAGATCGTACACACCTTCGGAAGGGAAATTTGAATGGTTGGCTTTATTCTTACCGGTCATGGACAGTTCGCACCCGGCCTTGCAAGTGCTATCGCTATGGTTGCCGGCGATCAGCCCGCTTTTACCGTCGTTCCTTTTGAGGGCGACCAGGCTGCTTCCTACGGTGAGGATCTCCGCGCCGCTATTACCGCCATGCGCGAGGAGTGCGATGGCGTGCTCGTCTTTACCGACCTGCTCGGTGGTACTCCGTTCAATCAGTCGATGATGATTGCCCAGGATGTCGACAACGTCGAGGTTCTGACTGGCACCAACCTTCCCATGGTTATTGAGCTTCTGTTCCTCCGCGGTAACGCCACGCTCGCCGAGCTTGGCGAGCAGGCCGTGACCGTTGGTCAGACGGGCGTCACCGCCCAGACGGTCGCATCCGTTGCCGGCTCCGACGAAGAGGATATCTTCGGCGACGAGGACGGCATCTAATGGCCGATTTCGGAGCCAACGTCCTGAGCTCCTCGGTCGCCCTTTTAGGCCTGCTTGTCATCATGGGCTTGATTTACACCATCTGGTCGCAAATCAACATGAAGAAGAAGCAGAAGTACTTCAAGGAGCTGCACACCGAGCTCAAGCCGGGTCAGGAGGTTCTTTTCGCCGGCGGTATCTACGGAACCGTCAAGGGCATCGAAGGCGAAAAGGTCCAGATCAAAGTCCGATCCGGTGCCGTCGTAGATGTTTCGCGTTACGCGATTCAGGAGATCAAGTAACTGTCGTCAGCAAATAACGAAAGGAAGCTGATCAACATGGCAGAACCCAACATTCTTCTTACCCGCATCGATAACCGACTGGTCCATGGTCAGGTCGCTACCCAGTGGAACTCCACCCTGGGCTCCAACCTCATCCTCGTCGCCAACGACGATGTGTCGACCAACACCATGCGCCAGAACCTCATGAAGATGGCCGCTCCCGCCGGCGTCGCTACGCGTTTCTTCTCCCTGCAGAAGACCATCGACGTCATTGGCAAGGCGAGCCCGCGCCAGAAGATCTTCATCGTGGCCGAAACACCGGAAGACGTGCTTACGCTCGTCAAGGGCGGTGTGCCTATAAAGAAGGTAAACATCGGCAACATGCACATGTCGGAAGGAAAGCGCCAAGTCGCCACCTCCGTCGCAGTTAACGACGAGGATGTCGCTGCGTTTAAAGAGCTGCAGGAATTGGGGGTGGAGTTGGAGATCAGGCGCGTTCCGAGCACGCCTGTTGAGGACACGAGCAAGCTCTTCTCGTAATCCTCGTGATCCACGTTGTCAGGATTGAAACCCTGACATTCTGTACGTGATATCCAAAGTGCGTACATACATTTTGAAAGGAGGAGCAAGATGGAATACTCGATCATCCAGGTCGCTCTGGTCTTCATCGTCACGTTCGTCGCGGCAATCGACCAGTTCAACTTCCTCGAGTCTCTCTATCAGCCCATCGTCACCGGCGCCGTCATCGGTCTTATCCTTGGCGACCTCAACACCGGTCTTCTCGTGGGTGGTACCTATCAGCTCATGACGATCGGCAACATGCCGATCGGAGGCGCTCAGCCGCCTAACGCCGTCATCGGCGGCATCATGGCAGCCATTCTCGCTATCGCTACGGGCCTCGAGCCCAACGCGGCAGTCGGCCTTGCCATTCCGTTCGCTCTGCTTGGTCAGCTCGGCGTTACCCTGGTCTTCACGCTTATGTCGCCCCTCATGTCCTCCGCGGACAACATGGCTCATAACGCTGACACCAAGGGCATCGAGCGTCTGAACTACTTCGCCATGGCTCTGCTCGGCCTGATCTTCGCTGTCGTCGTCACCCTGTTCTTCATCGCTGGCGCTACCATCGGTCAGACCATCGCTTCCGCCATCCCGACTTGGCTGCAGACCGGTCTGTCCGCTGCAGGCGGCATGATGCGCTTCGTCGGCTTCGCCGTCCTGCTCAAGGTTATGATGAACCGCGATATGTGGGGCTTCTTCCTCATGGGCTTTGGCCTCGCGCTCATCACCGTTGCCAACGATTCTCTGGCAACCCCTGCCCTGCTCATCCTCGCTCTCATCGGCTTCGGCATCGCTTTCTGGGACTTCCAGCAGCAGACCGAGCTGAAGGGTGCAGCTGTTTCTGACGGAGGTGACTTCGAAGATGGCATCTAATGAGTATGTGATCCCGGAGCACTACGAGGATCTCACTCCTGCTCCGCAGCTCGACCAGAAGACCCTCAACAAGATGGCTTGGCGCTCCTGCTTCCTGCAGGCATCGTTCAACTACGAGCGCATGCAGGCCGCTGGCTGGCTTTACTCCATCATCCCCGGTCTGGAGAAGATCCACACCAACAAGAACGACCTCGCGGCTTCCATGAGCCACAACCTGGAGTTCTTCAACACCCACCCGTTCCTCGTCACCTTTGTTATGGGTATCGTGCTTTCGCTCGAGCAGAACAAGGTTGACATCCCCACGATCCGCGCCGTCCGCGTCGCCGCAATGGGCCCGCTCGGTGGTATCGGTGACGCCCTGTTCTGGCTGACGCTCGTGCCTATCACGGCCGGCATCACCTCCAACATGGCCATCAACGGCAACGCCGCTGCGCCGATCATCTTCCTGGTGATCTTCAACGTCGTCCAGTTCGCTCTGCGCTTCTGGCTCATGAACTGGTCCTACAAGCTTGGCACCAGCGCTATTGACGCTCTGACTGCCAACATGCAGGCCTTCACGCGTGCCGCTTCCATTATGGGCGTCTTCGTCGTCGGTTGCCTGGTCGTCACCATGGGTGGCACCCAGATCAACCTCCAGATCCCCAACGGCACCACCCGTGGCCTCTCCGCTACTACCGTGATCGTCTCCGAGAAGGAGGCCGAGAACTTCACCGGTATGGAGGGCATCGATACCGAGACCGCTGAGGCCGGTACCATCGCCATGACCGATGAGGACGGCAACGCCCTCACCGCTTCCGATGCCGACGGCAACGCTGTCGAGTGCGGCGTCACCGATCTGGGCAACGGCATGGAGTCCGTTACCTACGGCACCGTCACCGAGGATCCGGTCAACTTCTCTGTTGCCGACACCCTCAACACCATCGTCCCGAAGCTCGTCCCGCTTATGCTTACGCTGCTGCTTTACTACATGTTCGCTAAGCACAGCTGGACCCCGACCAAGGGCATTCTGCTGCTCTTCGTCCTGGGCATCCTGGGCGCTGGCCCGCTTGGTCTCTGGCCGAGCATCTGGTAAGGCTCTAGCTTGAGGGGTGTGTCCCTGCGCGGCTCACACCCTGACCCCTTAAGCCATGTGTATGTTAAAAGCCGCGTGCTCGAAAGAGCGCGCGGCTTTTGTTTTCTTGATGAGTCGGGTGTTGCAGAACGATAATGCTTAACACCCTAGGTAGTTAGCCGAATTCGAGCAAAAGGGAGGATAGGATGGCGATCGGAGCGCGTAGGCAGCCGCTGTACGATCAGCTGGTCGATATTCTGACCGAAAAGATTGACCATGAATATCGCGCCGGTGACATGATTCCTTCCGAGCGCGAACTTTCGGAGCGCTATGGTCTCTCGCGCACTACGGTACGCTTGGCTCTGCAGGAACTGGAGCGTTTAGGACTGGTGGTTCGGCAGCACGGTCGCGGTACCTTTGTGACCGACCGTTCGGCAAAAGCAACCAATCTTATGCAGTCCTACAGCTTTACCGAGCAGATGCGCGCGATGGGTCGAGAACCCGAGACCACGATTCTCGAGTTTTGCGAGATGGAGGCCGATAAGAATCTGGCCGAGCATATGGGATTGCGTATCGGTGATCGCATTTTTAAGCTTAAGCGCCTTCGTTCTGCCGACAACATGCCCATGATGGTCGAACGCAGCTATCTACCGGTTCGTCAATTTCTGTCCCTAAAGCGACCGCTGCTGGAGCGCAAGCCGCTTTACGATGTGATTGAGCAGGACTTTCAGCAAAAGATACGCGTGGCTGAAGAGGAGTTCTATGCGAGCATAGCCCGTCCCACCGACGCCCACCTTTTGGGAATTGTCGAGGGCTCGCCTGTGCTCGATTTGGTCAGGACTACGTATAACGAGTCAAACGAGGTTGTGGAGTATACACTCTCGGTTGCTCGTGCCGATCAGTTTAAATACAAGGTTTACCACCAGCGTAGCAACTAGTGTCCGCATCGTTTCCATATGGTGATTCTTTGCATTTAACTGGTTACTACCAGATAACCAACCGAAGTGTATAATTGCACGTCAGAGGATTACTTCTAGAGAGAGGTATTAGAAATGTTCGAGAAGAGTGTCGAGGAGCTCACCGAGCTCGGCGCCCAGATCACCACGGCCGAGATTGCTCAGCAGCCCGAGCTTTGGCGTGATACGCTCAACATCTATCGCGAGAACAAGGAGGCCATCGAGGCCTTCCTGGCCGAGGCTCGTGCTATGGGCGAGGGCCGTCTGTCCGTTGTCTTCACCGGTGCCGGTACGTCCGACTACGTTGGCGATACCTGCGCCCCGTACCTGCGTCACGCTGGCAACACTGATCTCTACGACTTTAAGCCCATCGCCACGACAGACATCGTGAGCGCTCCGCGCGATTTCCTGCGCGCCGAGGATCCCACGCTCGTGGTTTCCTTTGCCCGCTCTGGCAACAGCCCCGAGAGCCTTGCCGCCGTTGCCGTTGCCAAGGAGCTCGTTCACAACGTCAAGTTCCTCAACATCACCTGCGCTCCCGAGGGCAAGCTCGCCGTTGAGTCTGCCGATGATCCCAACGCGCTGACGCTGCTCATTCCGCGCGCCAACGACAAGGGCTTCGCCATGACCGGCTCCTACACCTGCATGACCCTGCTCTCTACCCTCATCTTTGACGAGGCTTCCGACGAGCAGAAGGCCGAGTGGGTCGAGACCATCGCCAAGATGGGCGAGGAGGTCATCGCTCGCGAGTCCGAGGTTGCCGACTACCTCGCTGGCGACTTCAACCGCGTGACCTACTTGGGCTCCGGCTCCTTTGGCGGCCTTGCTCAGGAGAGCCAGCTCAAGATCCTCGAGCTCGCTCACGGTCTGGTTGCTACTTCCTACGACACCTCCATGGGCTATCGTCACGGACCTAAGTCTTTCGTCGACGATAAGACGCTCGTCTTCGTATTCGTCAACAACGACGCCTACACCCGTCAGTACGACATCGACATCCTCAACGAGATCGGTGGCGACGATATTGCTCAGCACACCGTTGCCGTTCAGCAGGATGGCGCTACTGTCTACGAGGGTGAGTCCTTCACCTTTAAGGGCTATGAGGCACTCCCCGAGGGTTACCTTGCTCTGCCGTTCGTGATGTTTGCCCAGGCAATCAGCCTGCTCAACTCCGTGCGCGTGGGCAACACGCCCGATACGCCGAGCCCCACCGGCACGGTCAACCGCGTGGTCAAGGGCGTGACGATTCACCCCTTCACCGCTTAATCGCGTCCCCCTGTAAGGGCGCCCGTCCGCTCATAACGGCGGGCGGGCGCTTTTTGTTTTACGTGAGCTGGGTATAAGCATCACCACAGTCAACTGCTTTAGAAGCAAGGAGTGCATATGAGCACGTACGCAATTAAGGCTGACAAGTTCTTCTTGCCGGCAGGCCCGCAACTGGGCGGCTATCTTATGGTCGAGGATGGCGTCTTTGGCGCCTGGCAGGCCGACGAGCCCTCTTGCGAGATTAAGGATTACACGGGATCGTGGATCGCACCGGGTATGGTCGACACCCACATCCATGGCTTCTATAACCACTCGACTACCGATAACGATCCCGAGGGCATCGATATCAGCTCGACCGAGCTCGCCCGTCGCGGCACCACCAGCTGGCTGCCCACGACGTTCACCGATGGCGTCGAGCAGATCAAGGACGCCTGCGCCGCCATCGCCCAGGCGGACGAGGGTCGCGGCCCCGACTTCTGCGGTGCTCGCATTCAGGGCATCTACCTGGAGGGCCCCTTCTTTACCATGAAGCACGTGGGCGCGCAGAACCCCGCTTATCTGATCGACCCCTCCGAGGAGGTCTTCGATCAGTGGCAGGAGGCTGCGGGTGGCCGCATCGTTAAGAGCGCCATGGCGGCCGAGCGCGACGGTGCCGCTGCTTATGCGGCTGCTCTGAACGCCAAGGGTGTGGTGACCAGCATCGGTCACTCCGACGCCACCTACGATGAGTGCATCGCCGCCATCAACGCCGGCGCCAGCTGCTTTACGCATACCTATAACGGCCAGCGCGGGCTGCATCACCGTGAGCCCGGTGTCGTGGGTGCTGCCATGTCCACGCCCGAGACCTACGCCGAGATCATCTGTGACGGCAAGCACGTGAACCCTGCCGCCATCAAGGCGCTGCTGCAGGCAAAGGGCTGGCAGCATACGGTGCTCATCACCGACTGCCTGGGCTGCGGCGGCATGCCCGAGGGCAGCTACACCAGTGGCGGCATGGACGTCATCATGAAGGACAACTTGTGCTGGCTCGCCGACGGCAAGAGCATTGCCGGCTCGGTGCTCACGCTTGCCCAGGGCGTCAAGAACATCGTCGACTGGGGCATCGCCAGCGCCGATATCGCCATTCGCATGGCAACCGAG
Organism: Collinsella sp. AF15-51; assembly: GCF_003462845.1. Taxonomy (NCBI): domain Bacteria; kingdom Bacillati; phylum Actinomycetota; class Coriobacteriia; order Coriobacteriales; family Coriobacteriaceae; genus Collinsella; species Collinsella sp. AF15-51. Next base: position 82,653 of record NZ_QRYG01000001.1, read on the forward strand.
GTGCCGGCGCGCTCCGCGCACATCGAGGATAAGTGCGGCAGCATCATGCCGGGTCGCGACGCCGACTTTGTCGTGTTCGACCGTGAGCTCACCCTCGTCGAGACGTATGTTGGCGGCCAGAGCGTCGGCAACGCCTTTACCGAGTAACGATAGAAAAAGACGGCGGGCCCGAATCTGCTCGGACCCGCCGTATGGGTTAAACGCTCAAAAGCACCTTAACAGTTACAGCTTGTTAGCGATCTTCTTTGCCGTGCGCTTAACGCCGGCCACAAGACCTCCCGCAGGATGCTCCTTTTCGTAGGCTAGACGCTTCTCGCGCTTGGCGTACTCTTCGACGATGATGTCGCCATACTCGTCTTCGATCTTGTCGAAGAAGTCGACGGCGCCCTTAATTTCCTCAGCGGTCGGGTGTCCCTTTTGGACACCGCCGGTGAGTTTGAACGGCCCCCACGTATCAAAGCCGGGGCAGCCGTAGACACCCATAAAGATGGCCTGCCTCATGCGGCAGATGCCATCGATATCCTTGCCGTACCACTTGTTTTTGCCACCGTAGGTCATAAGGCCAAACACCTTGTCCTGCGGCTGCAGCACGTTAGTGAGCACGCGCGCCATATCTTTGTCGATCTCGGAGTAATAAATGCCCGTGGCGACGCCGATCAGATGGTATTCGTGCAGGTCGGGGTACTCGTTTTTACCGAGCGCCTTGACGTCGAGGGTATCGATTTCGGGGTGCGCCTCAACGATGGCGTCCACGAGCTTTTTCGTATTGCCGTGGTGGCGTGAGGCATAGAGGATGATGGTTCGCATAAGAACGCCTTTCAGCTGTAATTGCATCAATGTCTATATGGTACCCCGTTGCATGGCTGGGATACCGGACACATCGATGAGCGTGCGGGTTTGTCCTTTGGTCAGGGCCGAGACGGGTACTTGCGAGCAAAAAGCAGTTGTTCGAAAGGATGGGCAATGGAATACGCTCTCTCCAACGATTCGATTTCTATTAAGGTGTCTACGGCCGGCGGCTCGTTTACCTCGATTGAGGCCGACGGTCGCGAGTATCTGTGGCAGGGTGATCCCACCGTGTGGTCCGGCCAGGCGCCGATTTGCTTCCCGATTTGCGGAGGCTTGCGCGACAACAGCGCCATGACGTTTGCCGGGCATCATGTAAAGCTCGCTCGCCACGGCTTTGCGCGCAAGCAGGAGTGGAAGCTGCTGAGCCAAGGTGAGAACGAGTTGGCTATGTGCCTGGCTTCGGAGGATAACGCCGCGCTGCTGAGCGATTATCCGTATCCGTTTAGGCTCGTCGCCCGTTATACGCTCGAGGACAGCGCCGTGCGAGTCTCCTATGAGGTGACCAACGAGGGAACCGAGGACATGCCGTTCTTTATCGGTGGGCATCCCGGCTTTAGGTGCCCGCTCGATGAGGGCGAGGCCTATACGGACTACGAGTTGCGCTTTGAGAAGGATGAGGCTGCGGAGCTCTGCACCGCCGTTCCTTCGACTGGCTTGATTGATGTGGACAGGCGCTCCAAGAACCCCATGGTGGGAAAGACGCTGCCCCTGTCGCACGAGCTCTTCGATTTTGCGGAGACCATCTTTGACGTACTCGAGAGTCGTCAGGTCACGCTTTCCAAGAAGGGGGAGGACAAGGGCGTCCGCCTGAGCTTTGAGGGCTTTCCGTACCTCATTGTGTGGAGTAAGCCCGAGGGCGATTTTGTGGCAGTTGAACCCTGGGGCGGCCTCTCGACCTGCTCCGATGAGGACGACGTACTTGAGCATAAGCGCGGCTGCCTTGTCGCCAAGCCCAAGGAGACCATCGTTCGCTCGTTCACGATTGAGATTCTGTAATTCCGTTTTGTCGACTCGTATCGCGAGGCACAAGGAGCCTGCGAGATAAGGAGCTAAAAATGATCCTCACCGTTACGATGAACCCGTCTGTCGATACGCGCTATCAGCTCGATGAGCTCATTATCGACGACGTTAACCGTGTGACGCCCGAAAAGACCGCCGGCGGCAAGGGCCTCAACGTGGCCCGTGTGTTGGGCCAGCTGGGCGACGACGTTGTGGCAACCGGTCTGCTCGGCGGCCACATGGGCGCCTACATGGCCGAGCTCATGGACGCCAACGGTATTAACAACGACTTTGTGCCCATCAAGGGCGAGACCCGCATCTGCCTCAATATCCTTCATGCCGGCAACCAGACCGAGCTGCTCGAGAGCGGCCCGACAATTGCCCCCGAGGAGCTCGATGCCTTTACCGCCAAGTTTACCGAGCTTGCGAGCAAGGCCGCTGTCGTTACCATTTCGGGTTCGCTGCCCCGCGGTGTCGAGGCGGACTACTATGCCAAGATCACGGGCATTGCCGAGAACGCCGGCGCCAAGGTGTTGCTCGATACCTCGGGTGCTTCGCTCGAGGCTGCGCTCAAGTCTGAGGTCAAGCCCGAGCTGGTCAAGCCTAACCTGACCGAAATTAACGGCCTTCTGGGCACGAGCTTTACCACCGACGATGTGGACGAGCTCCGTTCCGCGCTCGCCTCTGACGCCCGCTTCTCCGATATCCCCTGGGTCGTCGTATCTATGGGCGCTGCCGGCTCCGTTGGTTTCCATAACGGCCGTGCGTTCCGCGCCAAGACCCCCGATATCCCCGCCGTTAACGCTACGGGCTCTGGCGATTCGACCATTGCCGGCTTCGCACATGCGATTGCTGCCGGAGCCGACGACGAGACGGTGCTGCGTACCGCCAACACCTGCGGCAAACTCAATGCCATGGATCCCATGACTGGCCACTTGGTTATGGATCGTTGGGACGAGGTTTACAACGGCGTTGTCGTGACCGAGCTGTAGGAGCTTGTGCTGCGGCCCCGGCATCGGTTGCCAGCTCATGTCGACGACAAGTGCAGTAGCATTATGCCGGGGCGCGACGCCGACACTGTCGTGTTCAATCCCGACCTTACCCTGGTCGAGACACATGTGGGTGGCAACAGCGTCGGTAATGCGTTTGCCGAGTAGCCGCCAAAGAAACGATCCGAGAGGGGATTTAGATGATTTACGGTGCATTGGGCGATATCGAGGAGTACCGTGGAATGCTCAAGGGCCTCGACGTGCTGATCGACTGGCTCGAGGAGAACGATCCGGCGAAGCTCGAGGTCGGCAGCCATCCGATTCTGGGCGACAAGGTCTTTGCGAACGTCATGGCTCCCACGACGCGTCCCGAAGCCGAGGCTCACTATGAGACGCATCAGCGCTATCACGACCTGCAGATCGACGTCGAGGGTCGCGAGGCCTTTAAGGTTGCCACGGGCAGCCTGACGCTGGTTCAGGAGTTTGACGAGAAGGACGACTACGATCTGGTCGATTCCGACGCCTCGATCGCCGGCGATCTTGCTGACGACAAGTTTGCGCTGTTTGTTGCCGGCGAGCCTCACATGCCCACGCTCGAGTTCCAGGGCGATGGCGCGCAGCCGGTCAAGAAGATTTGCTTTAAGCTGCTTGCAGATGCTTACTGGGAGGAGTAGCGCGCTGCTCGGCTGAGCTGTTCGTGTTGCGAGCGTTATCCCTTGGGGGAGCTCGCTTGGGCCCCGCTGAACGCGGTTCCTTTGGGGATTGCGGTTGGCGGGGCTTTTGTTGAGTAGGAGAGTTTCCGGCGGCGTTGTGCTTGGATTGGCGGAAGCGCGCCCGAAATCAGCAACAAAAAAGCCGCCCGAAGGCGGCTATCTTGTGCAATGGAGCCAGCGACCGGGCTCGAACCGGTGACCCCCGCTTTACGAGAGCGGTGCTCTACCAACTGAGCTACGCTGGCGGCCATGTGATGGCGCAACTGAGGCGTCAACGGCTGTCTATGATACGGGACATCGCAAATCCGCGCAAGTGTTCTGACGGCTTTTCTCACTTTAAATGCACTAATATTGGAGACGCGATGTCTTGCTCTTACGGGTCTCAAACAGAATGGGGCAGCGATGACTCAACCCAAGATTCTTCTCGCACGCATCGACGACCGTTTCATTTACGGACAAGACGTTGAGCTGTGGAACGAAGCCGTGGGTTCCAACCTTGTCCTAATCGTCAACGATGAGATCGCGGCAGATTCGCGCCAATGGGCACCCATGAGGGTGGCGGCGCCAGAAGGCGTTTGGACGCGGTTTTTCTCGGTGCAAAGGACCATCGACGTCATTCATACCGCAACGCCTCGCCAATTGATTCTGATCATGGTGGCCTCACCCTCCGATGCGCTCGCGCTGGTTAAGGGCGGTGTGCCGATCACCAAGATCAGCATTGGTCATATGCAGGCAGGGGAGGGCAAGCGTCCCGCAACGCCCGCAGTTGCCGTAGACGACACAGACGTCGCTGTTCTCAGAGAGCTGCAAAAGCTCGGCATAGAACTAGAAATCCGCTATCTCCCCAGTTCCGCCCCCGACCCCATCGGCAATCTGTTCAACTGATCCCTTGGGGACGGAGGAAAACGGATCATTTTGCCTTCGTAGGGGATCTGTGTGGCGCTGTCCGCCAAAACTATGCCGGTTTACTACGATGAATTGCTTATCGCCGAGCATGCCAAATTTGCAGAGAATAAAACCGCAGGTAGACGAGTTGCTAATTTTTTATAAACCAGCGCGTGGTCGGACATAGTGGGTTCATCGTAGTAATTCGGCATAGTTTTGTTATGTCACCAATTCGGTGGCATCGAAAAGAAGGATTTAGGCATGAAGCAGCGCCCGTCGGCGGTGGTGCCGGCGGGCGTTGCTGTGCGAGATGTCGCGTTGTGGGCCTAGTGCCTCATAAAGTGGTATTCGATCATATTGCTGTAGGGGTGACCCGGACCCACAATGCCCTGCGGGAACAGCGGCTGGTGCGGCGTGTCGGGGTACATCTCGGCCTCGAGGGCAAAGCCGGCGCCCCAGCCATAGTTGGCATCGTCCTTGGCGTGCTCGTCGCCCAGCCAGTTGCCGGTGTAGAGTTGCACGCCCGGGGCGGTGGTGTAGTAGTCCAGCTCACGACCGGTCCACATCTCCTCGACATGTAGGGCGCGACGCAGGTTGCGGCCGTACTGATAGCCATCGATGCACAGGCAGTGATCGTAGCCACGGGCCTGCTTAATCTGCGGGTCGTCGGCCTCCATGCCGGGTGCGACGGGGCGCAGCTCGCGAAAGTCAAACGGTGTTCCCTCGACCGGAGCGATTTCGCCGGTGGGGATGTTCTGCTCGTTAATGGGCAAGTAGTGGGCAGCGTTGGCGATAAAGAAGTGCTCACAGTCCATGCCGGCGTTATGGCCGGCAAGGTTAAAGTACGTGTGGTTGGTCATGGACACGTAGGTGGCGCGGTCGCTCTCGCAACCATACTCGATGCGGAAGACTCCGGTGCGCGTAACGGTAAACACAGCCGTAAAGATTCGGTTGCCGGGCAGGCCCAGCTCGCCATCCTTAAGCGAGGTGGTCATGCGCACGGCGTTGTGAGTCTCGTCGAGCTCAACGTCCCATACGCGCTTGTGCAGACCATGCTCAAGATCGCTGTGCAGGTTGTTGACGCCTTCGTTGGCCGGCATATGCCAGTCCGTGCCGTCGATGGTGATCGTGGCGCCCGCGGTGCGGTTTGCCACGGGGCCGATGGTCGCGCCAAAGCAGGCGGGGTTGTCAAAGTAATCCTCGAGCTTATCGAAGCCCAGCACCACATCGCGCACGTTGCCGGGAATGTCGGGCACATCGATACCCAGCACGGTGGCGCCATAGTCCATAATGCGAACGCAGATCTCGGGCCCGTTGAGGGTGTAACGATGAACGGGGGTACCGCACGGCGCGGTGCCGAAAAGCTCGGAAGTGATCATTTGGTTCCTAACATCGAGGTATTTCCGACAAACTGTAGCGCGAACAGGTGAGATTATCACTACACCCCACTAAAGCAGGGGGTATTTTTCTCAAAAAAGTGATGATTGGAGCTGTGCTGGCGTTGATTTTTGACGCGCACGAGTCTGATACAATTTGTTCGTTACTGTTTGAATGATATGTGCGCAAAGAACGGCGAGGATTCATCGTGATTAAGGCGGAGCGACAGGATAAGGTTCGTCAGCTGCTCGAGGAACAGGGCACGGTCTCGGTCAAGGAGATCTCGGACGCACTGGGCGTCTCGGATATGACGATCCGCCGCGATCTTGAGGAGCTTGCGAGCCTAGGTGAGATTGAGCGCGTGCACGGTGGAGCCCGTAGCGCGCAGGGCCGTCCACATGCTATGTTGCGCCACGAGTATTCGCACAGCGAAAAGCGTACCAAGCATGCCGAGGAAAAGCTGCAGATCGCGCGCCGCGCCGTTGAGCTCATCGAGGAGGGCTCGACCATCTTTTTGGGTACGGGCACCACGGTTGAGCAGATGGCCTCGATGCTGCCGGCGTTTCGCCTGCGCATCGTGACCAATTCGCTTTCGGTGTTTAACTTGCTTGAGGCGCGCGAAGACTGCGACCTGTGCCTCGTGGGCGGCATGTACCGTCGCCGCACCGCCGCTTTTGTGGGACCAACGGCCGAGGATACCCTGCGTGCGTTGGGCATCGACGCGGCGTTTATCGGCGCCAACGGCATTCTGGATGGCGATGTGTCTACGTCCAATATGGACGAGGGCCGTATCCAGCAGCTCGCCTTTAGCAAGGCAGACTCGCGCTACTTGATCGCCGATTCAAGCAAGATCGGCAAGCGCGACTTCTACACCTTCTGCCGCCTGGACAGCTTGGACGCCGTGGTGTGCGAGCCGGGCATCGCCGCCGAGAATCGCGCCGCCATCGAGGAACACACGCAGGTCATCTGCTAGCTTAGGTATTACAGATCTAGATATTTCGAACCGGGTGCCCCCGTTCATCTCAATCTGTAACAATTGGGGCCGAAAATCCCTGCTAGATGTTACAAATCGAGACAAACGGCCTGCTCGGGTCGAGCCAAAACAAAAAAGCCGCATGCGAACCCGTGGAGGGATTCGCATGCGGCCGACAGGGGGTATGCGGCTTGAATTAGGCCATGAGCAGGCCGGTCTCCGCGACGTTCTTGTACCAGTACGCGCTCGCCTTGGGATAGCGCTTCTGGGTCTCGAAGTCGATGTAGAACAGGCCGTAGCGCTTGTTGTAGCCGTTGGTCCAGGAGAACTGGTCCTGCAGCGACCACACAAAGTAACCGTCGACGTTTACGCCGCCGTCGATTGCCTTGAGGATCCATGCGAGATGCTGGCGCATGTAGTCGATGCGAGGGGCGTCGTCGATAAAGCCGTCCTCGAAGTCGTCCTTATAGCCCATGCCGTTCTCGGTGATGTAGATCTTCTTGTAGTTGGGGTAATCGTTCTTAATGCGGAGCAGCAGGTCGTAGAGGCCCTCGGGATAGATGATCCAGTCCCAATCGGTGGTGGGTACGCCTTCGCGCACGCATGACTCGCCCACGCCCTTGAGGAACCAGCGCGAGGAGCCCTTGTCGCCGGTGCCATTGTGGTTGATGTCGTTTTCGCCCTCGGCGGCACGCAGGAACTGGCACTTGTAGGTGTTGACGCCCAGGCAATCGTTGTAGGGGAGCGCGGCGGTCAGCGCGGCGATGTCCTCGTCGCGGACGTCGAGCTCGCCGCCGGCGATATGGGCCAGCTTGGTCGCGGCCTCCATGGTGTCGGCTGCATAGTGGCCGCGGAAGGTGGCGTCGAGTACCCAGCGGTTGTTGATGACGTCGGCCATACGAGCCGCCTCGCAGTCGGCAGCGCTGTTGGGATCGAGGGGATACTTGGGCTCCAGGTTCTGGACAATGCCGATCTCGCCCTCAAAGCCGCCCTCATGGAAGGCGACGACAGCCTTGGCGTGGGCCACCATCATGTTGTGCATGAGCTGGAAGGCCTTGTCCAGGCGGTACTTCTCGCCGTGCGGCCAGTTGCCGACGATAAAGCTGCCCTCGGCGGTTGCGGGAATCTCGTTAAAGGTAAACCAGTGCTTGACCTCGGTGAACTCGGCAAAGCAGAACTTGGCGTACTCGACGAAGGCGTCGATGGTCGTGCGCGTCAGGAAACCCTCGCCGCCGTTCTGGTAAAAGGCCTCGGGCGTATCGAAGTGATCGAGCGTGACATAGGGGATAACGCCAGCTTTGTTGCAGGTGGCGAAAAGCTCGTGATAGAAAGCGACACCCTCGGGGTTAATCTCGCCGGTGCCACTGGGGAAGATGCGGCTCCAAGCGATGGAGACGCGAATGCCGTTAATGCCGAAGCGCTGGCACAAGTCGATATCGACCGGATATTTGTTGTAGAAGTCGCTTGCGGGGTCGGGGGAGAAGCGACCCTGAGCAGCCAGGAAATCGTCCCAGGGCACTTTGCCCTTGCCGTGCGTGCGGGTCTCACCCTCAACCTGGTAAGCGGCGGTGGCGCCGCCAAACACAAAGCCGTCGGGGAACTGCATGGGGTTGGTCATGAGTCATCCTTTCTGTGGGATACGAATAGGGAGAGGTGCCCGAACTGGGGATCCGGGCACCAACAGAGGGAGGAACTAGTCGAGGTTCTCGCGGAGCCACTTGATGGCGCCAGCGGGGTCGCGAGTAAGGTCGATATATTCCTTACCGCGCGGGGCGAGCAGCTTAATGCCCAGACGATCGGTGTCGGCCTTCATGTCGTTGTAGTAGCTACGAACCTGCGGAGCGAGCACGATGACGTCGTACTGATCCATGATGGCAGTGTGCTGGCCATAGGCGCCTGCGGAGGAAGCGATGTTCTCTCCGGTCTGTGCGGCACCTTCCTTGATGGCGTTGGCAAGCATGGCAGAGGTGTCGGCGCCGGCGCACAGGACGAGGACCTTCAGGCCATCGACATCCTTCTTGGCGGATGCATCGGCAGCGGGCTCGGGCTGATCGGCGACAGGCTTGCTGTCGGCGGCGGCAACGGTCGTCTCGACGGAAGCGGTGGCCTGCTCGACAGCGGGCGTAGAGGCGTTGGCGGCGACGGAAGCGGCACCATCGGACTCGAGTCCCAGCTCGGCGGCGCGCTCGGCCTCCTGGTCGCAGAGCAGCTTATCGTATGCCTTCAAGAACGGCAGGTAGATGATGGCGTCCAGCAAGATGATGATCGCGACAAATACCAGGGCGATAAGCTGGAAGTTCGTGGTGATGAAGATGCCGATGGGGGCAGGGGTAGCCCAAGGCACCACGAAGGAGAAGCCGTTCATACCCACATTGTCGATAAAGAACTTGGCAACACTCACGTTGACGCAGCCGGCGGCAACAAAGGGGATGAGCATGTAGGGGTTAAGGATCATCGGCGCGCCAAAGAGCAGCGGTTCGTTGACGGCGAAGGCAACAGGGACAATCGAGGCCTTACCGACGGCTTTGAGCTGCTTGGACTTCATGAAGAGAATCAGCAGAAGCGGCACGATGAACGTGGCGCCGGTGCTGCCGAACTCACCCACGAGCGACATGTTAAAGGTGAGGGAGTGGGCGGGGTGGCCGCCTGCCAGCAGAACCTGCAGGTTCTCGGCCTGGTTGGCAAGACGGATGGGGTCGATGCCCGGCTGGACGATCGAGGGGCCGTGGACGCCGATGAACCAGAAGAACGCGGTGGCTGCCTGGATAAGGATAAGGCCAGGATAGGTTTCTGCAGCGGTAAAGAGCGGGGAGAGCAGTTTGATAAGCAGCTCGGAGAACGGAACGCCCATGAGGTTGCGCACGACGACATCGATGATGCCGCAGATGATGACGGCGCCGCCAAAGGGGATAATGTCGCGGAAGTTCTGAGCGATGGCGCCCGGGACCTCCTTGGGCAGCTTAATGGTCAGATCGCGCGAGACGCAGAATTTGTAGACCCACACGGTGATGAACGCGGCGATATAGGCCGAGAACAGACCGCGCGTGCCCATGCTGGTGCAATCGAAGACCGAAAGTTCGGAGCCGTTGAACTTGGTGGTGAACTGCGTAACGGCGAGCAGCAGCATGCTGCACTGGGCGGCCACCATGGTGGAACCGTCGTTGAGCACTTTGCCGGCGGGCATGCGACGGTTCATGGAAGCCGTGAAGTTCTTGGCAGTGGTGCCAGCAACCATGATGCCCATAACGCCCATGGTGAAGTTGTACAGCTTGTTGCACCAGTCGATAAGCGGCTGGGGCAGCGTGATGCCGACTACGCCGGGAAGGGTGGCGATCAGCAGGAAGATCGAAGAGGTGAGGACGATGGGCATGCACCCAAGGAATCCGTCCTTAATGGCCTGGAGGTAGACGTTCCTCGAGATCTTCTCAAAGAACGGTTGATGCTTTTCGAGCATCTTTACGATGGCGTCCATAGAGCTCCTTTGCTACTTAATGCGCGACGCATGTGGATGGAACTGGTCGTCGATGGATGGTCAGGACTGCCCGGAAACCTTCCTGCTTAAGGAAGGCATTGCCAAATGACAACGTTGTCATTTCGTTAATGACAACGTAAGACATTTTTGGAAGAGCAACAAGGATTTACGGGTGAACGGTCGATATTGTCCGATAAACGGCTGATTTGTCAGTCGGGCAGGTAGTGTATGCTAGAACACAAAAAACAAGCGATGCAAAACCGACTGGAGAAGCAGTGGCAACGATGGACAAGAAAAACGTCTCGATGAACGATGTGGCGATTGCCGCAGGTGTTTCTCTCAAGACGGTGTCGCGTGTGATCAACGAGCCCGATAGCGTGCGAGAGTCGACACGCGATAAAGTCCATTCCGCAATGGAGGCGCTCGGGTTTCGAACCAACTTTGCCGCGCGTTCGCTCAAGTTGGGCCGTTACGGGTGCATCGGCGTGGTGATGTTTCACTTGTCGGGCGGCGCCGTGGACATGATTGACGGTATCGCCGATGCCGCCGAAGAACGCGGCTTTGCGCTCACGATGATCAAAAAGCGGGCAGGGGAGAAGATGACCCTTGCCGACGCAGCGCGCAGGATGTCGCAGCTGCCTGTTGATGGCATGATCTTCAATCTGCGCCAGATGGTCGATGACTTTGATACCTTTGAGGCGCCGAAAGACCTCAAGACGGTGATTATCACACCGATGGAACATCCTACCTGCTCTACCGTCAGTGACGACCAAGAGGGCGGCGCGCGTATGGCGTGCGAGTACTTTTTGGACCACGGTCACAAGAACGTGTACTTCGTTTCGGGTAAGAAAGAGTCGCTGTCGAGCCAGTGCCGTATGAAAGGTTGGCGTGCGGCACTCGAGGCACGTGGCATTGAGCCGTCCGAGCCTCTGCAAGGCGATTGGAATGCGGATAGTGGCTATGCCGCGGGCCTTGTGCTTGCCGATAAACCCGATTGCACGGCGATCCTCGCTGCTAACGACTGCATGGCAAACGGTGTGATGATGGCTCTACGTGACAAAGGGCTCAGTGTGCCCGACGACGTGTCCGTGATCGGCTTCGACGATGAGCTCTACAAGACGATTCCCAACTCGATTCTGACGTCGGTGAAGTTTCGCCACCGCGAGCTGGGCATCCGTGCGCTTAACGAGGTCGTTGCGGGTTTGGAAGCCCCGAGCTCCAGAAGTCGTACGCTTGTCTCGGGCGTGTTGGTCGAGCGTGCGAGCGTGCGGGATTTGCGGGCGTAGGCGTGCTCGGCTCGTTCATCTCAACCTGTAACAGGTAGGGCCGAAAATCTCAGCTAGATGTTACAGATTGAGATATCTCTGCTCGGGCGTTCTGTTTGTCTCGATCTGTAACAGCTTGGAGCGAAAAACTCAGCTAGATGTTACAGATTGAGACAAACGTGCGGTACGGTCTGCCCAAAAAAGGCCGGGGGCGGCGCGTCGTGTGACGTGCCGCCCCCGGCTGAGAAATGGGGACAGGTTATGTGAGCGGGGCAATTCCGCTGGTCGCAAGCCGCTAGTCCAGACGACGGGTCTGCGCTACGTGCTTATACCAGTAGGCGCTTGCCTTGGGCGTGCGCTTCTGGGTTTCAAAGTCAACGTAGAAGAAGCCATAACGCTTGTTGTAGCCATTGGTCCAGGAGAACTGATCCTGCAGGCTCCACAGGAAGTAACCGCCCACGTTGACACCCACCTCCATGGCCTTGAGCAGCCAGCGCAGGTGCTGCTCGATGTAGTCGATGCGCGGCTGGTCGTCCACAAAACCGTCCTTGCAGGGGTCCTTGTAGCCCATGCCGTTCTCGGTGATGAAAATCTGCTTGTAGTTGGGGTAGCGCTGCTTAATGTAGACGAGCAGGTCGAACAGGCCCTCGGGATAGATGATCCAGTCCCAGTCGGTGGTGGGGATGCCGGGCTTGTTTACGTGCTCGCCAATACCCTTAACGCGCCAGCGGCCGGTGCCCTTCTCGCCCGTACCGTTGTGGTGCAGGTCGTTCTCGCCATCGTAAGCCTTAAGGAAGCGACACTGGTAGTTGTTAACGCCCAAGTAGTCGTTGTAGAGCGCGGCCTCGCGCATGATTTTCAGATCCTCGTCCGGGATCTCGATGGTGCCGCCCGAGACGGCAGCCAGGCGGTTGGCGCACTCGAGGGTGTCGGGAGCATAGTCGCCGCGGAAGGTGGCGTCGAGCAAGAACTGGTTCTGCAGCACGTGCTCGTTATTGGCGGCTTTGATGTCGGCGGGGTCGTTCTCGTTGAGCGGATACTTAAACTCCAACGACTGGATGACGCCGATCTTGCCCTTAAAGCCGCCGTTGTGGAAGGCCAGTACGGCCTTGGCGTGGGCGAGCATCATGTTGTGCTCGCACTGGAAGGCCTCGGCAAGATGCGCCTTGACGCCACCGGGGAAGGTGCCCTCGATGTAGGTGTTGGAGGCGTTCGCCCAGATCTCGTTAAAGGTGAACCAGTAGGTCACCTGGTCGGCGTACTCCTTAAAGCAGAAGGTGGCAAAGTCCACAAATGCGTCGATGGTCTCGCGGTTGAGGAAGTCGCCCTTCTCAAAGAGGGGCAGCGGCGTGTCAAAGTGATGCAGCGTGACGAACGGCTCAACATGGTGCTTATGGCATTCGGCGAAGAGGTCGTGGTAGAACTGGACGCCCTCGGGGTTGATCTCGCCGGTGCCGTTGGGGAAGATGCGGCTCCAGGCGATGGAGAGGCGGATGCCGTTGATGCCAAACTCCTCGCACAGTTCCAGGTCGACGGGGTACTGGTTGTAGAAGTCCGAAGCGGGATCGGGGGAAAAGCGCCCCTGGGCCTCCAGGAAGTCGTCCCAGGCAACCTTGCCCTTACCGTGAGTGCGGGTCTCGCCCTCTACCTGGTAGGCAGCAGTGGCGCCGCCAAAGACAAAGTCCTCGGGAAACTGCGCAGGCGGGTTAGTGACGCTAGCAGGGTTAACGGACATGATGATCCAATCGTCTAAATTGAAGGGCCAGCCGGTCTTGGATGGTCGGCTGGCCCTGAGCGTTACTTACTTCGAGAGTTGCTCGCTTACGAAGGCGAGAGACTTGTCGCCGTTCTGGGAGAGCTCGATGTACTGCTTGCCACGGCAGGCGACGCACTTGTTGCCCACGCGCTCGCAGTCCTTCTGAAGGTCGGCCAGGTAGCTTGCGGCCTGCGGGGCCAGGACGACCAGGTCAAAGTCGGGGAGCATGTCAACGTGGTTGCCATAGGCCTCGGCAGCGGTCTCGAGGTTAATACCGCGCTCCCTGGCAGCCTTGGCCAGCGCGTTGGCGAGCAGGCCCGAGGTACCGCCGCCCTGGCAGAGTACGAGCACGCGCCTGCCGTTGAGGTCGCTGGCGGTCGCAGCCTCGGTGGCGGGCGCTGCGGAAGCGGCGGGGGCGTCGGCCTTCACGGCCTCGGCAGCAGCGCCGGCGGCAACGCTCTTGGCGTCAGCCTTGCCCTGGAAGGCGTCGTTGAGCTTGGCGGCCTTCTCAGCGTTCTTGGCGGCGAGCTCCTCCTGGGAGATCTCGGCCTCCTCGGTGCACTTCTGGGCGTCATAGGCACGGAAGAACGGGTAGTACAGGGCAAAGTCGACAACCAGGATAAGGGCGAGCATCACAAAGGCGAGCGGCTGGAAGCCCAGGCCCATGATGGTGCCGATGGGGCCGGGGACGGTCCAGGGCAGGGTGTACATAAAGCCGTTCATGCCCAAGAAGTCGATAAAGATCTTGAGGATCCAGATGTTGGCGATCGGGGCAAAGACAAACGGGACAAAGAAGACGGGGTTGAGCACGATGGGCGCGGCGAACAGCAGCGGCTCGTTGACAGCGAAGCAGACGGGAACGATGGCGGCCTTACCGACGGCGCGCATCTCCTGGGACTTGGCCAGGAAGCAGAACATAAAGACCAGGACAAGCGTGGCGCCGGTGCCGCCCATGCAGACGACGAAGTACTGGGCACCCTGGGTCAGGACAGCGGAAGCGTGCTGGCCGGCCTGGAACGCAGCCAGGTTGTCGGTCATGTTGGCAACGAGGGCGGCGGCGATGGCGGGCTCGACGATCGAGGGACCGTGGACGCCGACGAACCAGAACAGGCTCATGGCGCCGTAGATCACAGCGAGACCGATATAGCCGTCGGCAGCGGTGAACAGGGGCTGGAACACCTGGATGACGCCCTGGGCAAAGCAGAAGCCAAAGGCAGCGCGGAAGGCGATGTCAAAGACCCAAAAGACGGTGATGCAGACGGAGAAGGGGATGATGTCCTTAAAGGTCTGCGAGATGTTGGGCGGAACCTGCTCGGGCATCTTGACGGTGATGTTGCGCTTGATAAAGAACTTGTAGATGATGCCGGTCACAAACGCAGCGATGAAGGCAGTCAGCAGGCCCTTGGAACCAAGATAGGTGGTGTTGAAGCCGCTGGCGGCGTCCGTGGCGATGGTGTCGCTCGAAAGGAGCAAGAAGCCGATGATGGCCGCGCACATGCACGAGATAAAGTTGATCTGATTGTTCTTGGGCAGATCGCGGTTCTGAGCGTCGGCGAAGTGCTTGGCCGTGGTGGCGGCGCAGGCGATGGCCAGGATGCCCATGGAGTAGTTGTAGCACTTCCACAGGGCGTTGTTGATGTCATCGGGCCAGTAGAAACCCCAGATGTTGGGGACCGAGGCTACCAGGCAGAAGATGGACGAGAAGATGATGATGGGGATGACGGAGATAAAGCCGTCGCGGATCGCCTTGAGGTACTTGTTGCGGGCGATCGCGTTGAAAAAGGGCTGGCCCTTTTCGATGATGGCGATGAGTTGCTCCATGCAATGCTCCTAAGAGTCGGTGGGTTAGCAACGATGGTAACTTTTGGCGTTCGGTTGCCAAAATGTTGACGTTGCCATTTTGCGGCACAAATAAAGACGCGAATCGGTGGTTCCTGTGCCTGCGAACCGTCGATTCCTTACGCGTAAACGTTTGAGCCGCCCGGTGGCTCTGTGTTTGCACAATGGCAACGTTAACATTTGATCGACAAAAGCCGTCCGGGGAAGCGGGATTGTCGGTGAACGGTAGGTTTTGGGTGGTGAGCGTATGGCGGAGGAGGCGTTAGATATACTTAAAGACGTTTCATTTGACTGCGTAGGGTGCCACCAATGGCATCGTTGACATAGAAAGATCGACCTATGGCCGCTGTTAAAAAATCGGTTTCCGTTAAGGACGTGGCGCGTCTCGCGGGCGTCTCGGAGCAGACAGTCTCGCGTACGGTGCACGATTCGCCCAGCGTGCGCCCCGAGACCAAGGAGCGCGTGCGTGCCGCCATGCGCGAGCTGGGGTATCGCCCCAATTTTGCCGGTCGATCGCTGCGCCGCGGCAAGTTTAAGACCGTCGGCGTCGCCATGTTCAACATTACCGGCACCGGCAACCTCGACCGCATGGAGGGCTTTGCCGCCGCGGCCGACAAACATGGCTATGCCATCACCCTCACTAAAGTAGACGGGCATCCGTATACCCTCGAGAGCGCATCGTCGCGCATGAGCGCGCTGCCGGTGGATGGCATGGTTGTGATCATGAATCGCATGCCGGCGGACTTTGGCACCTTCGAGCCGCTGCCCGGTATGCAGACGGTGCTCGTTACCATGCTGGAGCACCCGCTGTGCTCGACGGTTGATAACGATCAGTTCGATTGCTCGCGCCAAGTTGTCGAGTACTTGCTGGGGCAGGGGCACAAGACCGTGCACTTTATCTCGTGCCCCGAGCGCTCGCTTTCGGGCATGCGTCGCGAGGAGGGCTGGCGCGAGACATTGCGCGCGCATGGTATTGAGCCGCCGCGACTCGTCCGTGGCGATTGGACGGCACAGAGCGGATATGCCGCCGGCCAGGTGCTTGCGGACGATCCGAACTGCACAGCCATTTATGCTTCCAACGATGCCATGGCCTACGGCTGCATTCGCGGGCTCGAGTCGCGCGGGAAGCGCGTGCCCCAGGACGTGAGCGTAGTGGGTGTTGACGATAGTCTGGGCGACATCGTGCCCGACCGTCGCCTGACCACGGTGCGCTTTGACAACAAGCGCGTCGGCATGTGGGCTGTCGACAAGATTGCCGGCGCCGAGGGGGGTGCGTCTGGCGTGGAGCACATGCTGATCCCCGGCATGCTCGTAGAGGGTGATACGGTGCGCGATGTACGCTAGGGTGTGGACCTGTTTGGGTTGCCACTAATTGTGTTCGATATTGTTCGCATTGGTTTAAAAACCGTTCACGGGCGAAAATCGACCGTTCATAGCTCGAAATTGCGTTTTGCATTGTTCTGTTTTGTTTGAATGTTAATGTTTCTGTCATACACAACGCAGCGCGTATGCCCGGACGCGATGCTCTCCGTTGGTTCATATGTGAAAGGAACGCAATATGGCAACCAAAGAAGAAATCTCGATGGTTGGATTCGAGATTGTCGCATACGCGGGCGACGCCCAGACCGATCTGCTTGCAGCGCTCGATGCTGCTCGCGAGGGTGATTTTGAGAAGGCCGAGCAGCTGCACAAGGATGCCAGCGATGCACTTATCGGCGCCCACGACACGCAGACCAAGCTGCTTTCGCAGGAGGCCGGCGGCGGTGAGATGGAGATGACCTTCATCATGGCTCACGCTCAGGATACTCTCATGACCACCATGATCCTGGAGAAGCAGACCCGCTTTACCATCGATGCCTATAAGCGCATCGCCGCACTCGAGGCTAAGCTCGCCTAACGAGCTCTCACAACCAAGTCCCCTTCCAAAAGCTCTGCCGCTACCCGCGGCAGGGCTTTTTCTGCGCTCCTCCAAGTTGCGGTGAAATAGGGACTGAATAGGGACCGGCGAGCGCAAAACAATCCCTATTCCACCGCAACTCATCCCGAAATAGTCATTGGGGACAGTCTTGGTGCCCGTTCGTCTTGCCGTTCGGTTTTTCGATGGGTGGGTATACTTTCCACCGCATTACAGGCCGGAATGAGGAGGTATCCAAATGCCGGACAACGGATTGATTCAAAAGAGAGACGCGCACGAGGTAGCTCATGGGCGTTCTGTCCAGATAACCGAGCACACGACAGTAACCGAGCTGCAGCCCAGCCTGTCCGATGTCGTGTGCGCAAACAAAAAACTGCAGATCGGTATCATCGTTGCGCTCGTGGTACTGGCCTTGCTGTCGGGCTTTGTGGCTCGTCCGCATTTTGCCGATACCAAGACTTGGGACTCCACCATCGAGGTTATCGATCAAAAGAAGGGCAACGTTTTGGCGCTCACGACCTCGTGCGTTGCCCTGTCTGCGGGCATCACGGCGCTGCCGGGTGATACGGGAACGCCGGTTGCCGAGCAGCTCGCACAGCTTTCAGGCAACCTCGGTATCGTGCTTGCCGTGCTATACCTAGAGAAATACTTGCTCACGATTTTGTGGTCGGTTGGCTTGGGCATCTTAATCCCGTTTGCGTTGGTACTCTTTGCGGTCTCGCTTGGCATTCACGGACGCTGGAGCACGAGTGCCGTCCTGCGCCGCGTGGCGACCCGCGTGTTGGTGGTTGCCGTAATCGGCATGGCGCTTGTGCCCGCGAGCGTATGGGTGTCGCAGAAGGTCGATGAAACGTATCGCGTAAGTATTGAGCAAGCTGAGCAAAAGGCAGCGGACGCTGCGGAAAAGACCGATACCACGGACAAGTCAGGCGAGACCAGCTCAAAATCGAACAAGAAAAAGGCCGAGTCCACGGAGTCCAAAAACGTGCTCGAGCAGTTGACTGACGGGGCCTCGAGCCTGTTTACGTCGGTAACCAGCGGTGCCAAGCAGATGACCGACGAGATCGTGCAGCAGGTGACCGATCTCATCGAAGGCGTCATCGTGATGATCGTGACCTCGTGTGTGATTCCTCTACTGGTGCTCGTGGCGTTTCTATGGCTAGGACACGTGCTGCTGGGGATCGATGTCTCCGGTCCCGCGAACTATCTGACGGATCGTTTCTTGAGCGCTCCGTCCAAACATGCCAAGAAGAGTGGGCAGTCTGAGTAGGCGGCAAAGCGATCTTTGGAAGATCAACCGTAAGAAGGGCGGCCGAGACACGTTCTCGGCCGCCCTTTTGTCTGTTGAACACATGGTCGCTACGTCTGCGCCGGGCTCAAACGGTCGGCAATCAACCGTGAACGGTATTTGTTCAAAAAAGAACAAAGTTAAACAAATAATGGTTGCACCAGATGTTCGAATGTGTTCAAATAAACATGAACAGTGAAGAACCGCACATTCAGATGCCCGGACCTGAACGCGATTCAACACTTCCAAACAGAAACTACGCACCTGCGTATCTCTCAAGGAGGATGTCATGAGGGTTGTAATCGCTTCCGATGCCGACGGTATGTCGATGAAGGAGTCCATCAAGGAGATGCTCATCGCCGACGGTCACGAGGTCGTCGACTATTCCGAGACCCCTGCCGCGGACTTTGTCGATTCCGCGACCGCCGTTGCCAAGGACCTGCTGGAGCACAAGGATTCCCAGGGCTTCGCATTCGATAAGTACGGCGTCGGCTCCTATATGGCCGCCGTCAAGATCAAGGGCATGGTCGTCGCCAACATTTCCGACGAGCGTTCCGCTTACATGACCCGCGAGCACAACGGCTCGCGCATGGTCACCATGGGCCCGGGCGTTGTGGGCACCGAGGTCGCCAAGAAGATCGCCCGCGAGTTCCTGCGCGCCCAGTACGCCGGCGGCCGTCACCAGATTCGTGTCGACATGCTCAACAAGATGGCCTAACGAGAGCCACCGAGAACTCGAACTTCTACCTCAACTTGTGAATTCAGACGAAAGGACGTTCTGATGAAGAAGACCATCGCAATCGGTTGCGACCATATCGTTACGGACGAGAAGATCTATCTGGCCGACCGCCTGGAGCAGGCTGGCTACAAGGTGCTCGACTGCGGCACCTACAGCCACACCCGTACGCACTATCCCATCTACGGTAAGGCCGTGGGCGAGGCTGTTGCCAGCGGCAAGGCCGACTTTGGCGTGGCCCTGTGCGGCACCGGCATCGGCATCACCAATGCCGTCAACAAGGTTCCCGGCGCTCGCTGCGCCCTGGTTCGCGACATGACCTCTGCCCTGTATGCCCGTCGCGAGCTCAACGCCAACATCGTGGGCTTTGGCGGCAAGATCACCGGCGAGTTCCTGATGGCCGACATCATGCTTGCCTTCCTGGAGGAGCCCTACGAGAAGACCCCCGAGCATGATGCCCTGATCGCCAAGATCGATGCTTGCAATAAGGCCGACGCCGAGGCTCAGGCTGACCCGCACTTCTTTGACGAGTTCCTCGAGAAGTGGGACCGCGGCGAATACCACGACTAGTGGGGTTACGCGGTTTTGCCAAACCGCGTAACGGGTCGACGCTGCGCGGCGCTCAGGCACCCCATCTCGCCGCTCAAACCGTCGCTCGCGTACATGAAGTACGCGTCGCTCCTCTTTCGCGGCGACCTGGGGCACCTGAGCGCCGCTCGCTGACGTAGGGGGTACCAGCAGGGTTGCCGCTGTTGTTGGGAAGCGTTCTGGTTCGGCTAGCTGCTCCGATAACACGTTTGCTTGCTTGGCTTGAGTGCTTTGCTCTTGGCGGTCCCCGGCATTCTGCAGCTTTTCAATTGACGGCTCGCGTTTCTGTGAGGGGGCGCGGGCCGGTTTTCTATCAGCCCTATTGACTTGGCGGGCTGTCGTAAGAAAGGGAAGGCTCCTATGGAGTTTGTTCTTGATAACGGTTCTATTCGTGTGGCACTGAGCACGGCTGGCGGATCGTTCACTTCGATTAAAGCCAACGGCCGCGAGTACCTGTGGCAGGGTGACCCGGCGGTCTGGTCGGGCCAGGCACCCATTTGCTTCCCGATTTGCGGCGGCCTTCGTGACGGTCACGCAATGACCATGGGCGGCCGCGAGGTAAAGCTCGCCCGCCACGGATTTGCTCGCAAGCAGGAGTGGAAGCTCGAGGAGCAGAGCGACAACATGGTTGCGCTGAGCTTAAGCTCTGCCGACCATGCCGAACTGCTCGAGCAGTACCCGTATCCGTTTAAGATCGTTGCTCGTTACACGATCGATTCGGAAAAGGTGGCCGTGTCGTACGAGGTGACCAATGAGGGCACCGAGGATATGCCATTCTTTGTGGGTGGTCACCCCGGCTTTAAGTGCCCACTCGACGAGGGCGAGTCCTATGACGATTACGAGCTCCGTTTTGATCAGCGTGAGGCCGCCGAGCTCTGTACTGCCGTTCCCTCGACGGGCTTGATTGATGTTGAGCATCGCAGCAAGAACCCTATGATCGACCAGAACCTGCCGCTGACCCACGAACTCTTCGACTTCGCGGAGACCATCTTTGACGTGCTCGAGAGCCGCGTGGTTACGCTGACCAAGAAAACCGAGGACAAGGGCGTGCGCCTGACGTTCCCCGATATGCCATACCTGATTGTGTGGAGCAAGCCCGAGGCCGACTTTGTGGCTGTGGAACCGTGGGGTGGCCTGTCCACCTGTTCCGACGAGGACGATGTCCTGGAGCATAAGCGTGGCTGCCTGGTGGCCAAGCCGGGGGAGACTATCGCCCGCGGCTTTGGGATCGAGATCCTTTAACGAGCTATCGTATGTTTGGGGCAGCGCACATCGCGCCCCGGAAACAGGAGTTCAACATGATTCTGACCGTTACCATGAATCCGTCGATTGATACGCGCTACCAGCTCGACAAGCTGGTCATTGACGACGTTAACCGCGTGACGCCCGAAAAGACCGCTGGCGGCAAGGGCCTTAACGTGAGTCGCGTGCTGTTGCAGCTGGGCGACGACGTGCTCGCAACCGGTCTGCTCGGTGGCCACATGGGTGCCTATATGGCCGAGCTTATGGATGCCGACGGCGTCAAGAACGACTTTGTGCCCATTGCCGGTGAGACGCGCATTTGCCTGAATATTCTGCACGAGGGCAATCAGACCGAGCTGCTGGAGAGCGGCCCGCAGATCGCCCCGGCCGAGCTCGAGGCCTTTACGGCTAAGTTCGCCGAGCTTGCAGCGAAGGCGGACGTTGTGACGCTTTCGGGCTCGCTGCCGCGTGGCGTCGATGCCGGCTACTATGCCGAGCTCGTCAAGATCGCCGAGGAGGCGGGCGCTAAGGTGCTGCTCGACACCTCGGGTGCATCGCTGGAGGCCGCGCTGGAGTCCGACGCTAAGTCTGAGCTCGTAAAGCCCAACCTGACCGAGATTAACGGCCTGCTGGGTACGTCCTTTACGACCGATGATGTCGATGCCCTGCGCGAGGCGCTTGCCGCCGATGGCCGCTTTGCCGATATTCCCTGGGTTGTCGTTTCGATGGGCGCTGCCGGTTCGGTGGGCTTCCATGAGGGTCGCGCATTCCGCGCCAAGACGCCCGCGATTGCGGCTGTGAACGCGACGGGTTCCGGCGACTCGACCATCGCCGGCTTTGCGCATGCCATTGCCGCTGGTGCCGACGACGTCACGGTGCTCAAGACCGCCAATACCTGCGGCAAGCTCAACGCCATGGACCCCAAGACCGGCCACCTGGTCATGGACCGCTGGGATGAAATCTTCAACAACGTTGTCGTAACTGAACTCTAGGAGTCGCGGCACCGAACACTCGAAAACGGCGCCCGTCGGCGATGTTGCCGGCGGGCGCCGTTGTCGTGTGGGCGGTTATGTCGTGGCCGCTGATGAGGCTCGAACTCGTATGCTACAGTGAGTCGATAAAGCGCTGTTGGGCGGCGCGGCCGGCTTCGTCCCACTTAAAGACGCCGGCGTTGTCGAGCACGTGGCCAAACACCACGCCGACCTCCTCGTGCAGGATATCGATGGCGTTGTCCGCCGTAAGCTCGTCGGCACGGCGGGCATAGACGTCCTCGGCCCACGCGGCATGGCTGCGGCAAAGGTCGTCGCCCTCGAGCGCACTGGCAAGGTCGTAGCTGGTATCGGCTTTGGCTGCCAGCAGGTGCTCGCGGACAGCGCCGAGCTCGGGAACCAGGCGCGGCGGAAGAATAGCCAGGCCCATAACCTCGATCAGGCCGATGTTCTCCTTCTTAATGTGGTGATACTCGGCATGCGGGTGGAAAACGCCCAGCGGATGCTCGTCGGTCGTGATATTGCAGCGAAGCGCCAGGTAGGCCTCGTAAATCTCGCCGCCGGCGTTGCCGCGGGAGTCGACGCGGCGGATGACGGGCGTCACGGTGTTGTGCGCTACGCCGTCGGCCGTGTGCGCGATAACGCCCACAGACTCGTCGGTCCACTCGCGCCAGGCGAGGATAATCTTCTCGGCAGCGTCGAGCAGCTGAGCGCGGTCATGCGAGCGCAGGCGCAGCACCGAGAGCGGCCACTGCAGCACAGTGCCGGTGACCTGGTCAAAACCGGGCACGCTAAACTGCGAGACCTCGGCGGCATGCATCATGGGGAACTCGTGCGCGCCGCCCTGGAAGTGGTCGTGCGACAGAATCGAGCCGCCCACGATAGGCAGGTCGGCGTTGGAGCCGATGAAGTAATGCGGGAACAGGTCCACAAAGTCGAGCAGGCAGGTCAAGCCCTTGCGGTCGACGTGCATCGGACGATGCTCGGAGCTCATGGCAATGCAGTGCTCGTTAAAGTAGGCGTACGGGCTGTACTGGAAGCCCCAGCGCTCGCCGTTGAGCTGGATGGGGATAATGCGCAGGTTTTGGCGAGCGGGGTGAGCGCCGCCGTCGGCTGCGGCGGAGCGTCCGGGATAGCCTTCGTTTTCGATGCAGAGCTGGCAGGCGGGATACTTCTCGCCCGTGTTCTTGGCGGCACCTGCCGCGGCGATATCGCGCGGGTCCTTCTCGGGCTTGGACAGGTTGATGGTGATCTCAAGATCGCCCCAGTTGGTGGGGGTGCTCCATTTGATGTTGCGCGCGATGGCGGCGCGGCGCACGTAGCCGGCGTCGCAGCACAGGCCGTAGAACCAGTCGGTCGCGGCACGGGGCTCGTTGACGCCCATACGTCCGTTGAACTCTTCGTTTACAACCGAAGGCCTCGGCATGAGCGCGCCCATGATGCGCATGGCGATGCGGTCGCGGCCCGACGCCGTATCCTCGACAGCACCATTGGCAACGGCGGCCTCGGAAAGCGCGGCAAGCGTGCCTTCAAGATCAAAGTCGGGCAGGGTATTGGGGTGCAAGAGCGAGAGTTTCTCAACCTGGAGCGCCCAGGCCATATCGAGCGCGGGGCCCGTAGCGCCGATGCACTCCAGAATGGTGTTGTATGCCCAGATGCGATCGTCCTGGCCGATCATCGATCGATGAATGGCGTACTCGATCAGGTTCTGCGCCGCTTCGCGCACGTCAGTCATTACAGCCATGCCGCGTAAGCCCCCTTGTCAGAGATGGCGTAGTGACGGGCAGAGCCCTCGCCCAGCCAGCCGTTCATCTTGGCAATGAAGGTGTCGACCAGATCGAGCGGCACGAAGGCCTGGATGGTGCCACCAAAGCCGCCACCGTGAATGCGAACGGCGCCGCGGCCGTCGAGCACGTGCTCGGCCAGCGCCAGGGCATACATGGAAGGCTGCTCGGAACCCAGCTTGGCAACAACATTCTGCAGGTACATGGCAGAGCTGGCGCCGGACTCGCGCGTCAGGACCAGGAACTGGTCAATGTCGCCAGCGTTCAGGGCTGCCCAGCGCTTGTCGACCAGGCCGTTCTCGTACCAGTAGTGAACGGCGCGCAGGCAAGCGCGGTCGCCCAGCTTGGCGCGCAGCTCGGGGAGCTTGGCGTCAAAGTCGGCAACGTCGACCTCGCACAGGCGTGCCTTGCCAAACTCGGCGGCGACGTCCTGCATCTCGCGCGGAACGGCGGCGTAGTCGTCGGTAGCTGCCACGTGGTCGGCGCCGGCCTTAACGAGCACGAGCGCATAGCCGTGATCCTCAAAGTTGAGCTCGAGCTTCTGGGTTTTAGGCTGAGCCTGGTCCTCAAAGTCCATGTAGGCGAGGCCGCCCAGGCACACGGCGGCTTGGTCCATAAGACCGCAGGGCTTGCCGTAGTAGTTGTTCTCGGTTCGCTGGCTCATCTGAGCGAGCGTGACGGGCTCAATGGCGGGCGCGCCCCAGAGCGTCTCCATGGCACGGCCGTACGCGGCCTCGACGGCGGCAGAGCTGGAAAGGCCGCCGCCCGAGGGGACGGAGCAGGTAAAGGCAAAGTCGAAGCCCTGGGGCTCAACGCCCAGAGCAGCGATTTCGTGGGCCATACCGCGCACGAGGCTTGCGGACGTGCCCTTCTCGGACTCCTGGACATCCAGCGTGTCGAGCGTGATCTCAAACGTAGGATAGCCCTCGTCGGCTACGCGAACCTTGTTGGAATCGGTTGCCACGGCGATGCCGTCAACGGCGACATCGAGCGAGCCGGCGATAACGTGGCCGCCCTCGTGGTCGGTGTGGTTGCCGCTGATCTCGGAGCGGCCGGGCGCGTGCACATAGAGCACCTGGCGGTCGCCGATGGGGCCAAACTCCTCCTCAAACAGCTTGGTGAGCGTGGCGAGTGTCTTTTCGTCGGGGGTGGTCATGAGGGTCCTTTCCTTGGCGCATGCTGACGAGTTTTCCGTCGTAGTGAGTACGTTAACAATCTGAAGCGGCATAAACTCAGCATCTACGATGCCGCACGTTACGGGCTATGTTAACGTACTCATAACACAACACTTATCACTTTTTGAGAATCTGGTAATCGGTAGAAATTCAGCCGTGAACGGTACTGCCGTATGGACTTATAAAGCAGAAGAGATGCAGATAGAAAAAGTAGAGTACGTTAACATGCGTCCGACGATAGCGGGCCTCGGCGCGGGATGTATTTCTGCCCGGGCCGGCATTCACGCTATTCAGATCTCTCAAGGGTGAAGGTGATCCTGTGGCAAGGCGCCCGTCCAACGATACCAGTTCGCGTCCGGTCTCCATGGCCGACGTCGCCCGCGCTGCTGGCGTTTCGCAGCAGACGGTTTCGCGCGTCGCCAACGGCTTGCCCAACGTTAACGAGCAGACGCGCCAGCGCGTGCAAGCCGCTATGCAAGAGCTCGGCTTCCGTCCGAGTTATGCCGGTCGCTCGCTGCGCGACGGCCGTTACCATTCGGTCGGGCTGTGCGTCAACGATGTCACCAAGTTTGGGAACCTCTCAATGATCGACGGCATCGCCAGCGCGGCCCGCGAGCACGGCTGCGCCATCACGCTGGTCGAGATGTCCAAGAGCGAGGAGTTTTCGCTTGCCGAGGCCACGCGTCGTATGGCCGCGCTGCCCGTGGACGGTATCATCATCGGCATGAGTCGCATGGCGCCCGATTTCGAGACGTTCGATCCGTTGCCGGGCATTGGAACGGTCATCGTTACCATGTACGCGCATCCGCGCGTGACCACGGTCGATTCCGACCATTACGGCTGCTCGCTATTGCTTATGGATCACCTGTTTGAGCTGGGGCACGAGCAGATTCGCTATATTGGCGGCCCGTCGTTCTCGGTCGACGAGCAATTTCGTCGCGCCGGTT
This sequence comes from Collinsella sp. AF15-51, assembly GCF_003462845.1. NCBI lineage: Bacteria > Bacillati > Actinomycetota > Coriobacteriia > Coriobacteriales > Coriobacteriaceae > Collinsella > Collinsella sp. AF15-51. Next base: position 108,434 of record NZ_QRYG01000001.1, read on the forward strand.
GGCAAGATACACTCGAGCGTAAACACATCGAGACGGTAGAGCCACTCGAGGGCGACTGGTCTGCCAACAGCGGCTACGAGGCCGCTCGGTACTTGGCTGAGCACGACCGCACCATGACGGCGATTTACGCGGCAAACGACCAGATGGCAAACGGCGCCATCGCCGCGCTGCGCGATAGCGGCTTGCGCGTGCCCGAGGACGTGAGCGTGGTGGGCGTCGATGACTCGCTCGACGACTTTGTCGCACATAACGAGCTCACGACCGTTCGATTCGATCTGCATCAGCGCGGGCGCGAGGTGTTTGAGCATGCGGTTCCCGAGGCGGGTACGGTGGGCAAAACCGTTGCCATTCGTATTCCCGGCCAGCTCATCATTCGACATAGCACGGCGATACCGCGCTCATAGTTTGTGCTGGTAAACGGCGATTTATCGCATTTCAATAACAATCGGTAAGGATGCCGGCAGATAGCTGTTGGGATGCAGCCGAGTGCTATGATAGACGGGTTCTTTTGTCTATCTAGGAGGCTTTGCCTGATGGAGATCACCAAGGATATCCGCTACGTTGGCGTCGACGATCACGACATTGACCTGTTCGAGGGCCAGTACGATGTGTCCGAGAACGGTATGGCATACAACAGCTACGTTATCTTGGGCGAAAAGATCGCTGTCGCCGATTCAGTCGACGGCGGTTTTGTCGACGAGTGGCTCGGTAACATCGAAGCCGTGCTCGACGGTCGCACGCCCGATTACCTGGTCGTCCATCACATGGAGCCCGATCACTCCGCCGGCATCGCCGCCTTTATGGAGCGCTATCCCCAGGCGCAGATTGTGGCCAGCATGGGCGCCTTCCGCATGATGATCAACTACTTTGGCACCGATTATCCCGAGCGCAAGATGGTCGTCAAAGAGGGCGACGTGCTCGACCTGGGCGGCCACAGCCTGACGTTTGTCGGCGCCCCCAACGTTCACTGGCCCGAGGTGCTGTTCTCTTACGAGGCCACCGACAAGGTGCTCTTTAGTGCCGACGGCTTTGGCAAGTTTGGTGCCAATGACATCGAGGATCCGGAAGGGTGGGCCTGCGAGGCGCGCCGCTACTACTTTGGCATCGTCGGCAAGTTCGGCAAGTTCGTGCAGGCCGTGCTCAAGAAGGCCGCCGACCTGGACATCCAGATCATCTGCCCGCTCCACGGCCCCGTGCTGACCGAGAACCTGGGCTACTACCTCGACACCTACAACATCTGGTCGAGCTATCAGCCCGAGGACGAGGGCATCACCATTGCCTACGCGAGCGTCTATGGCCACCTGAAGGCCGCCGTCGAGGAGCTCGCCGCAGCGCTCGAGGCTCGCGGCCAGAAGGTCTCCGTCTTTGACCTGGCTCGCGACGACATGGCCGAGGCCGTTGAGGACGCGTTCCGCTATGACCGTCTGGTGCTCGCTTCCATCACCTATCAGGGCGAGATCTTCCCGTTTATGAGCACCTTTATCCATACGCTCGCCGAGCATGCCTACCAGAACCGTACCGTGGCGCTCGTTGAGGCCGGCTCTTGGGCACCTGCCGCCGCTAAGGTTATGACCAAGGAGCTCGAGGGCATGAAGGACATCACCCTGACGGAGAACAAGGTGACTGTCCTGGGTTCGCTCAACGACGCCTCGCGCGCTCAGATCGAGGCCCTCGCTGACGAGCTCTCCAAGTAGCGATACGCTCACTTTTAACGCTCAAACCACCACAAAGGGGACAGGCACCTTTGTGGTGGTTTTTGTTTAAGCGCCGGCGATGACGAGATTTGGGCGGGCGTTGTCGACGATCTCGGCGATTGAGGTGGCGACGGCATGATCGGGGTCACGGTCCATCACGATGGTGCCGACGTCGGCAAGCTCAGCAAAACGGTACATGCCGCGTCCGTAAACCTTGCTGGCGTCCATGAGGGCGACGCTTTGATGGGCTGCGGCGATCATGGCCGTTTTGGTCTCGGCCATCTGGGGAAAGTCGGTCGTAAAGCCGCAACGGGGGACAAAAGCGCCGGGGCACATGACGGCCAGATCGGCATGGATTATTTGGAGCGCCTGCATGGTGAGCGGACCGTACAAATAACGATGACCTTTGCGCAGTGCTCCGCCCAGCATGACGACATCGACCGAGGGCATGCTCTCGTCGATATAATCGGCGATGGTGATGTCGGCCGTGATGACGGTGATGCCGTCGCGCTGGTCGAGCAGGCGGACAAATTCGAGCGCGGTGGTGCCCGAGTCGACGAGCAGGGTGTCACCGTCGCTGACGAGTTCGATGGCGCTTTGCGCGATGGCCTGCTTGGCGGCGACATTGACGTTGATACGGCGATCCTGGGTGGATACGGTCAGTCGCTTCTGGAGCGACACGGCGCCGCCGTGCGTGCGGCGCAACTTGCCGGACTCGGCTAGCGCGTCCAGGTCGGCGCGGGCGGTGACGGAGGATACGCCAAAGGTCTGGGCGATTTCTGCCACCTGCACAGAGGCGTTATGTTCGAGCATCTCCATGATGGCGGAACGACGCTCGTCGGCGAAAGCTCGGGTTGTTGCGTGGGCCATATCTGCTCCATTCTCGGCTAAATTTGTAGGAATTGTGTTGAGTCTATTTTCGTTCATTTTCTTTTTGAGTAAGAAAACACCTTTCGATTACTTACTTTTTCTATAAAAGAAAGATGATCAAGGCTCAAAACTCAATTTCGAACACGCACGCTCGGGTTCGACCCCTTCCGTTTGCTTTTCAAAAATGAAGGTTGGACCTCGCGCGATGACAATATCTCGCACATGTATACCCGCTGAATTTCATACAATGAGCGCAGCAAAATGCAAGGTAAAACGCCTTGCGGACACGTACGCCCGATGTCCAGATGCGGGCGAGGGAGAGGAGCAAACGCTCATGGCACTTGTTACCACCGAAAAGATGCTCAAGGACGCTCAGGCCGGCCACTACGCCGTCGGCGCGTTCAACGTCGAGAACCTCGAGTTTGTTATGGCCGTTCTGGCCGCTGCCGAGGAGACCAAGTCCCCCGTCATCATGCAGACCACCCCGGGCACCATCAAGACCGCTGGTCTGGACTACTTCTACGGCATGGTCAAGGCTGCCGCCGAGCGCGCTTCCGTGCCCGTTGCCCTGCACCTCGATCACGGCGATGGCTATGACCGCTGCATGCAGGCTTTCCGCACGGGCTACACCTCCGTCATGATCGACGGTTCGCACGAGTCCTTCGAGGACAACATCGCTCTGACCAAGTCCGTCGCCGACGCTGGCCGCGCCATGGGCGTGCCCGTCGAGGCCGAGCTCGGCAAGGTCGGCGGTAAGGAGGACGACGGTCCCGCGGTTGAGGGCGAGAGCCCCTACACCGATCCTGCCGAGGCCAAGGAGTTTGTTGAGCGCACCGGCTGCACCTCGCTGGCCATTGGCGTTGGCACCAGCCACGGCGTGTACACGAGCGATCCTCACATCGAGCAGTCCGTGGTCAAGGCCATTCGCGACGCCGTCGACGTGCCGCTGGTTCTGCACGGTACCTCCGGTGTGCCCGATGAGCAGGTTGCCGAGGCCGTGAAGAACGGCATCTGCAAGGTCAACTACGCCACCGAGCTGCGTCAGGCCTACACCAAGGGCTTCATGGCCTACATGGCCGAGAACCCCGCCTGCTTCGATCCTAAGAAGCCGGCCAAGGAGGGCATGCGTGAGATCACCGAGCTGGTTAAGATCCGCATGACTAACCTCAACTCTGTGGGCAAGGCAGAGTAACAGCAAGGGTACTCCGACTCACTACATATCCCGGGGAGGGACGAGGACTTAGTTCCCCAATCGTCCTCGGGCATGCAAAAAGCCTCGCTGCGCACTTCGTGCGGCGAGGCTTTTTGCCCCCTGCGGAAAGATTGGGGAACTAAGCCCTCGTCCCTCCCAGGTTGACCTACTCGAGGTCGTCGCCCTTGTGGCGTTAGGGCGGAAAATAATAAGAAGCCTTCGCGCTGCGGAATGATTTTGGAAACTAAGTACGGGGACCCGCCCAAGCCGTTCTGCTCAATCGCCCTTGTGGTGTTGGGACTGAAAGGGTGGGACGCGTGGGTTATTTGGTTGTTAGGGTTAGTAGGTCGTTGGGGGTTTTGAGGTTGTAGGTGGCGTTTGGGATATCTTGGTGTGATCCCCATGCTGCTCGGGCAAAACTGACCCCTGCTGAAGTTGCGCATTGTTCGTCGTAGACGGTGTCGCCAACGTAGACGACGTTGCCAGGATTCGCGCCCGCACGTCGGAGATATTCGAGCATGGGTGCGGGTGCGGGTTTATGTTCGGTTGTGTCTTCGACAAGGATGATGTGCTCAAAATACTTATCGAAACCAAGGGGTGCAATTTCTTTGGCTCTGTTAGACCAAGGTTGACATAAAAACGATGTCACCGCGAGGCGGTACCCTTCAATTAACGTCGAAGGAGCGCCCATGGATGCAGACGACCTGGTCATCACCCTCAAGAAGAGCCTGGCGAAGCTCAGCAGGACCGAGCGCCGCAAAGCCGTCGAGTTGGTCGGGGACGTCGTCCGCGCCGCCATGTTCGACGATGCGGCGGGAGATGGCTATGAGGTAGAGCGCTGCCCCCGTTGCGGCTCGGTCGCTA
>NZ_QRYG01000001.1:113063-271201 GCF_003462845.1 Collinsella sp. AF15-51
AGAGCGCTGCCCCCGTTGCGGCTCGGTCGCTATCGTCAAGAAGGGCAAGTCCAGGAACGGTGAGCAGCGCTACCTCTGCCGCGACTGCGGCAGGACGTTCTCCGGCTCCACCGACCGGATCCTCGGCACGAGCAAGCTGCCCCGCGAGACCTGGATGGCCTATGCCGAGTGCTTCGCCCTCATGCTCCCTCTCCGCGAGTGCGCCGGCCGCTGCGGTGTCTGCCTCAAGACCGCCTACACCATGCGCCACAGGCTCATCGAGTGCCTGAAGGAATACTCGCCCACGTTCCATGTGGGGCGGGGGCAGGCCTGCGAGCTCGACGAGACGTACTTCCCCGAGTCCTTCAAGGGCAACCATTCAAGGGGCTCCTTCACCCTGCCGAGAAAGGCTCGCCACCGCGGCAAGCAGGTCCACAAGCGCGGCCTCTCCCGCGAGCAGATCTGCGTCATGACGGGCGTCAGCGACACGGACGCCACCTTCTTCGAGGTCTCGGGCCGCGGCGTTGTCTCGCGCAGGCGCGCGGCGGAGGCCCTCCGCGACCGCATCGGCGCGGGCGCGGTCGTCGCCACGGACAAGGCGACCGCATACATCGACGTGCTGCGCGACCTGAAGGTCGCCTCGCATGAGTCCTATGATTCCAAGGACCGCTCGGAGGGCACCATCAACCGCATCAACACCGTCCATTCGCTCCTCGACTCGTTCATGGCCCGCTTCAAGGGAGTGTCCACAAAGCACCTGGGAGCCTACCTCGACTGGTTCCGCTGGTGCCGCACCTTCATGGCGGCGGGTTCGCGCGCGGCGGAGTCTACGGTCGCCCGCCAGCTCGCCAGCGGCTCCTGCTCGACCCGCGTCCGCGGCATGTTCGGCCTCGAGCCTCCCCTCATGGACTACTGGGACGGGCGGGCGGCCTAGCGAATTAAAATGGTGGCCACGGAGCAGCGACCGCGGAAGGAGCGGCAATGACATCGAACGTCCCGGCCACCACGATAAGAATCGATCCCGAGGTCAAAAGGGAGGCCGTGGCCGTACTCGACGAGCTCGGGCTCTCCATGTCGGGCGCCATGAACATATTCCTCAGGGCGGTGATCCGCGAGGGCGGCCTGCCCTTCGACGTCAGGCTGGGATCTGAGGGGAAGGCTGACGGGGAGGGCGGGGACCGCGATGGGCGGGGATAGCCCGATTATTTTCCGGTTCGACGAACAGCCGATCGTGTCAAATTTGGTCTAACAGAGCCAAAATAAAAGCAGCAGAATTATCAGCCGTTGCAGATGCTTCAATAGTCCCCTGAACCCCATTGGCACTTACATAGTTGAGAGTTGCGGAGGCAAGGCTATCGCCGTCATCGGGAGTAGCAAAGGCAACGACCTGATCAGTCCCGTTGGAAAGGCTCGGGTAGGCAAGATATACATACTGGAAAGAAGAATCGACCGGTTCAGCCTGCTGATGGTTCTCAGATACATCAACGCCAAAATCCTCATCAGCCGAGTCGTCAACGTTCGTTGCCGGCGATGAGTCATCTGCAGCGCCGGCATCGAGAGAGCCCGCATCACGCGAGGCCACGCCATCATCGTCTGCAGTCGCAGCGTCCACGGCAGCGTCCGCAGACGGGACGTTGCTCACAGCGTAGGCAGCAGTCACAGGACCTATCAAGGATGAAATGGTCAAAAGACCAGCAAGAGAAAAAGCTGTTGAGGCACGCAATGCCTTTTTCATATCGAATCCCCCGTCACAAATAATGTTACCAAGAGAAGATTATCTTACAATCTCCTCTGCATCGGAAGTCCAGCTATTCGAAGCACGGGAATTGTTATAAAGGCAGATAGAAACCTGCTCTTATAAAAATGCAAACTTTTGTCTTTTTGTCCTTCCATGGACACAGTGTTAGCTCTAGTTTTTGAAGCAATTAGCGGCGCCCCAAACAGCGCAAGCGCCAGTGACACGAAAATCCACTGAAACACGCAATTCGTTTAAACACGCGGCGAACGACGAAAGCATGTACACAGCCGCGAAATACAGCAAAATGCCCCAATGTTTCGCTTGCATCAGGGGCGTCTAGGGCTTCGTCGAGAAAAATCTCGTCAGTATATTTGCACAAAGCAAGTCAAGGTCTCCACGAATCAAACACCAGCAATGTAGCCAAAACCCAACGCCTTTACAGCTTTTGAGCACCCTATGCCGAACCTTGGTATCACTTCGCTCTAGAGCGAGAAAAACTCGCTCCGGAGGATAGGTTTGGTACGAGCCACGGATCACCGTTGAGGAAGTACTCCGGCCAGCGTTGCATAAACAGTGCCTGTTCTCGTTTCCAATGGCTCAGTTTTTCCTCGTTAGCCTCTTCCCTGCCGCGCGAGGCGAACTCGTAGTGGTACAGCTCTGCATAGGGCTTGAAGATGGCGCGACAGCCCGCCCACACACACGTAGACGAAAGCCCGCGTTGTTAAAACCAACGGCGAATTTCTCGTTATGAACGCCAACCTGTTCAAACACTTCGCGGCGGACCATCTGGCAGGCGCCCGCTACAGCGCTAAAGTTGCCGGGCGCACAGCACGGGCAAGAAAGCCCTCACTCTCTGCGAATGGTATCTTTGTTGCGGCAAATTAAAACACGCAATGCTATAGATAGACGAAGTCCGATTAGCGGACGATGAGGAGTGCCACATCTTATAATCACGGGGATTGTCGCCCCAGAAAAACCCGATATGACAATCGACGCTGGCAGCAGTCTTAAAGATGGTGACGCCGCCCTCTCTCCGATTTAGAACCGTTCGAGAATCTTCTCGACATTCTCTCGCAGATAGATATCTAGGTCCGGCACGACAAACTGCACGTAGCCTCTCTGTGGCGCCTGAATAACCTCTCTTTGTGCAATTTTGCCCTAATGGAGCTGACCTCATTGGTCTTTTTACCCATGCGCTTAGCAATCTCGGCTGATTTAAACTGTTGATTATCCTCGCACATCGCCAAAAGGTATTTGATATCGTTATGCCCCAGTCCAGAAATCGCGGGCTCGTGAACAACATCGTGAAAACGAGCTTCTGCCAGCGCAATGCCTTCGGCAACATCGCGCTCACTCACGATGGCACTTTTGGCACGATGCAAATTGGCGCGCTGCCAAATGGAATAACCGACCAGTTGCACCAGATAGGCATAGCCCTTAGTGGCCTTAGCGGCTCTCGACAGAAGATTGTCCTCTATGGTCAAACCAGTCGCGACAAAACTATCGCCCATAGAAAGCGCCACCTCCACCTGGTTGATAGGCGCCAGATCTTCGGGGAGGGCGCGCCGCAAGAACGTAAGCGCCTTGCCGTTAATAAGATCCATAACGCCGGCGGGTAAGCCGGCAAAGGCAAGTGCAATATCTACTTATATCGGATAATATCGAGTTATATAAGCCTGTATAAACTTATCGCGGAAGTATCGAGCTTTCGTAATTTGTCTTAGTAGGTAGTCCAACGTTGCTTTCTTCCAAGCTCATAGCGAAAGAAAGTTTAGTACTTCCTAAAAACCATTGCTTTAGACCGAGAAATACTCGCTCTCGGAGGATAGGTTCGGCCCCAACCACGGATCGCCCGTCAAGAAAAACTCCGGCCAGCATTGCATGAACAGTGCTTGCTCGCGCTTCCAGCGACACATCTTTTCCTCGTTGGCCTCTTCCCTGCCGCGCGAGGTGAACTCGTAGTGGTACAGCTCGGCATAGGGCGTAAAGATGGTGCGGTAGCCCGCCTCCCACACGCGCAGGCAAAAGTCTGCGTCGTTAAAGCCAACGGCGAATTCCTCGTTGTAGCCGCCGACGCGCTCAAATACGTCGCGTCGCACCATCTGGCAGGCACCCGTTACGGCGCTAAAGTTGCCCGGGCGCACAGCGCGGGCAAGATAGCCCTCGCGCTTTGCCGAGAAGTCCTGGTTGGCATGGGCAAGTGCCCCACGCACGCCAACCAAAATGCCGGCATGCTGCACCAGATGATCGGCAAAGTAGAGTTTGGCGCCCACCACGCCCGCATCGGGACGCTGCAGATAGCCCATCATCTCTTCGATAAAGTCCGGGCTTATGACCTCGGTATCGTTGTTGAGCAGCAGCAGGTAGTCGCCCTTGGCGTGCTTCACACCAAAATTGATGATCTGAGAGTAATTGAACTCGCCCGGCCAGCACACAACACGCGCGATGCCCTTGCCTTCGGATGCTGCAGCCACGCGCTCTGGCAGGGTTTCGTAATACGCAAACGTCTCCGGGGCTTCGCTGTTGTTCTCCACCAAGACGATCTCGTAATTGGTATACGTTGCCTTCTGAGCGATCGACATCACGCAGGCATCGAGCGTCTCAACGTGATCCTTAGTGGGAATCACAATGCTCACCAGCGGCGCAGACTCCGGCAGCGCATAACGCATGTGATAGACAAACGGCGTCTCGGCCTCCTCGACCGTTCCGCAAATGCCCAGCGCGTTAAAGTGGCGCTGAAGCGCAAGGCGCCCAGCTTCAATAGCATACGGCTTGCTATCGGCAGAACCGTCGGCGGTTGAACCGGGATGCACGCGCCAGTGATACAGTACGTGCGCAACATGTTCAAACCGCGCGCCCGCCGCAAGGCAGCGGAGCGTCAGGTCGTAATCTTGGGCGCCCGCGACGTCTTCCGGCGACATGCCAATGCGATCAATAAGCGCCTTCTGCACCATCAGGAAATGCGTCACGCAGTTATGGCTATAGAGCAGGTCGACGTTGAGCTTGGTCTTAAAGACCGGCTGGCCCCACTCCCCCGTTTTCTGGAACATGTCCTCGTCGCAGAACAGGACCTGGGGACGCTCGTCCTCGGCAGCCTTGTTCAGCGCGGCAACATAGTGGAACAACGCGTCCGGTTCCAGGATGTCGTCATGGTCCAAGAACGCGATGTAGTCGCCCGTCGCTTGCTCGATACCTGCGTTGGTGTTGACCACAATGCCGCCGTTGCCGGGAAGCTCGATGCGACGGATGCGCTCGTCGTTGGCACCTGCCGCAAGGGCGGCCACCGCATCCCATTCAGGCGAGGCATCCATAAGGAGCAGTTCCCAGTTGTCATAACTCTGGACTAGCACCGAGTCCAGCAGCTCGCGCAGGTATTCCCGATCAGTCTTGTAGCACGGCACCACAATACTCACGAGTGGTCTATAGGCAAAAGCCACCGAAGCGACACGCTGGCACGCTAAATCGCCCGGCTTTGCGCGATGTTGCTCAAACCAACGTCGATAAGCTGCGTCGTCTGCACGCGCGTCCTTCATGCGGTTCCAGCTGTCGTCGACAATGCCGTTGTACAGGCGACCATCCATGGCGCAAAAACCGCTCTGGATTAGGCCCGTGGGATCAGCCGCAATCGCGACAAAATCACGTATATCCTGGGGCATCTCAACGCTCAAATACGTTTTATTGACGCGGCAACCGTTGTGCTGCGGCACATCGATCTGCGATTCAAACACATGCACGGTGACATCGATGGCATTCATATGCGCATCGAAAATCTGGAGCTCAGGGGTGCACTTGGAGTCTCCCACCCACGTAACCTCATAGCGCCACACCGCGCCGGCGTCTGCCGGCAAATAGCGAATGGCATCGATCTCGTAGCGACCGCAGCATTCGCCACGCTGCGCATCGCGGATAAGCGCACACAGCGCAGGCTTTGCTTTGTAGTTAATCTTGGATTCCAGCTTGGCCACGCGGCTATCGAGGCGAATAGAGCCCAACCTTTGGCCACCGAATGCAAAAACGGCATCCATCGACGAGCCATCCAAAAACGGAAGTACCAAGACGGCGAGCTCGCGTTCGTAATCGGAAACGGAAGGGCAAAGCGCCAGCACACGGCCATGATCGACCGGGAGTACCAGCGACGGCACACAAGAGCCGCTCGTCGTCGCATGGGCAAACGCTTGAGAACCCTCCCGCTCAATAAGCGCGGTGACATCCTGACCGGCAAAACGAAGCAGCACAAACAGACGGCCCTGACTGCGGCAAAGCGCCAAACGCTTGATACTCATCTACACTTCTCGCTTTCCCAGGGCGTTCGCTGCCATGCGTTTGCAGGCACCCAGGCGCCCAAACCTCAAGACGTCGTAATCGAACATGAGCTTTTTACATGCACGGGCATTGGGGGCCTTGCTGGTAAGCGCCGCACGCACCATAGCAGCAACAGAAGGAGCGCATTGTGCGAGCGCAGCATCGCTGCCCACGGCAGAACCGGCAAGCGCCGTGGCAACGGCAGCAAACACCTTGCCGCAGTCCGAACCCAGCAACCTGAGCGCATCGTACAGCACCAGATCGCATAGGAAGTACGCCAGGTCATCGGCATACTGGACATCGAGACCGTCGCGCTGCCAGTCAGCCAGCACAGCGGAGTAAATCTTCACATGCTCCAGCAGACGCGTCTCGTCGTCATAGCGCATGGTGTCCATGAGCGAGCCCTTGCGCGCCACGCGGTAGTCATACAGCTTGTTCGAAATAAGCGCGGTCTTGCGCGAGCGACCGTACACGGCAAAATCGAAGACCTGGTCCTCGCCATACTTAACGGTTTCGTCGAACACGATCCCGTTGCCCAGCAAAAACTCACGCTTGCAAGCGGTGCGCCATGCAAAGGGGCGAGACGCTTCCTTAAACAGCAGGTCGGAGCCATAGCCTTCAAACGACACATCGCGCGGGCTCAGTACATAGTTAAGCCACGGATACCCCGCCTCCAGCGGATACGGATTCGCGCCAAAGGTCAAAACATCACAGCGCTCGCGCTCAAAGGCATCGACGATTACACGGCATGCATCGGGCGTAAACCGGTCGTCGGAATCCAAAAACGCGACGATAGGCGCCGTGGACGCAGCGATGCCGGCATTACGCGCACTCGACAGGCCCCCGTTTGGCTTATCGACCAGCGTAAAGCGCGCGTCCTTTTCGCAATACGCAGCCGCAATATCGCGCGAGCCGTCCGGCGAGCCATCGTTGACCAGCACGCCTTCCCAATCGGGCATGTCCTGCGCAAGCAGGGAGTCCAGGCACCAGGCCAGGCACTCCTCCACGTTATAGATGGGAACGACAACGGAAATCTTGGGGGTAGCCATAGTCACTCGCTCCTACTGTGCGGCCGGAACGTCATCGGGGTGCGGGTTGTCGCCGTGGGTGCGCTGATACGTCAGCACGCGCCAGACCAGCGGCAGGCCGCCGATCTTAAAATAATGCTTAAACGTATTGATCTTGCCCGGCTTCTTAAAGTCAAAGCGCGAATCGATATAGGCGCGGGGAGACTTGACCATCAGGCGCAAGTCGGTCTCGCCACGCGGATCGAACAGCGACAGGTCAAAGCGACCGGCATCCCAATCGGCCTTGAGCTCGGGAGATGCCTTCTTCCAAAACTGCTCACGCAGTTCATCGACCAGACGTTCATCATTCCAACGGTACGTATCGACCTTCATGCGCATTAAAATCCCCTGGAGCTGAGCCTTGAGCTCGGGGCGCTCTTCCAAAAAGCGCTGCATCTCGGCATATTCGTCGCAAACGCAAAACACCTTGTTGGGCGAATTAACGGAGCTCTTCTCGTTATCCTGACGATAGCACAAAATGGGGTCCGCAATAAACGCGGCACGTTCGGCACAAGCCCAAACCTTAAAGTTAAAGCCTGCGTCCTGATACGAGGCACCCGGCGTGGGAAGGAACCGAATCTGATTGTCGTTGAGGAACTCGCGCCGATAGATAGCCGACCAAATGGAAGGTTTGCGGTAGAAGATGCCCGGGCGGTCGACGGGGCGATACGCGGCGCCCGTCATATGCTCGTCGATAATCCCAAACAGTTCACGGCGCTCGCTGGGCGTGGACCAATACAGGTAAAAGTCGCCCTTTACCACATCGGCATGCTCAGCATCGGCCTTGGCGACCAACTTTTGGAGCGAATCCTCAAACATAAAGTCGTCGGACTCAAGGATGCCCACGTACTCGCCGCGCGCCATCTCCAGGCCGCGGTTCATCGAGTCGCCGTAGCCGCTGTTGGCCTTGTCGATCATCTTTACACGGGGGTCGCGCTCCATGTACTCGCGGATGATATCTGGCGAGCTATCGGTAGAACCGTCGTTGATACAGATGATCTCGATGTCTTTGAGCGTCTGCGCCACGGCGGAATCAAGGCACTCGCGCAGGTAGCGTTCGACATTGCAGATGGGGACAAGCAGCGAAACTTTAGGGGTATCAGAGTTCTGCAAGAGAACCTCCTGTTGAATAGCGTGTAACAGGGTTATTTTAGCAGCCGAGTTGCGGCGGGCGGCAGCGCTTGGAATTAGATAAAGCGCTCCAGGCAGGCTTTGAGACCGCGAGTCGAAAGATAGAACAGCGTGGCGTCTGCCATCGAAACGCCCGAGGTCGCCACAACGAGCTTGTGGGCAACACGGCGAACGGCGCCCTTAGCAGGCATATCCGTCCACTCCCTTCCCAAAAACGTCGTGAGATCCATATTGACGCGAACGGCTACACGGCGGTAGTCATTAGCGTCCAAGCGTGCCAAATCAAACACGATAAGGTCCAAGAACCAGGTGATCAGCTCGCCGGGGCACAGGTCCAAAAGACCGTAGGCCACCCAGTCCTCCAAGACCTCCTCGAGCATCCTCATGTGGGAGTCAAGCTTTTTGGCGCGAGCCTCGGCACTGTTGAACTCGTGCGTCGCCGATTCGCTCTCCATCACGTAGTGGTAGAACTTGTCCGGCATGACAACGGTCTTGCGGGCAAGCGCATAGGCCGCAAATTGAAATACGACATCCTCGCCCAAGGCCAAGCCGGGAGCAAAGCGAATGCCTTCGCGATTGAGCAGCTCGCGCGAAAAAGCCGCACGACAGGCATAGGGCTGCGCATTCGAATGGAACAGCAGTTGGGGATCACGGGCGCCGAAGGTACCGGCTTTGGGGCTCATGAGTTGCTGGACGCGTTTGGGGGCAGCATCGGCAGGTTCACAGACGCCGCCAAAAACGGCGGCCTCGGCATCTGCAGACTCCATGGCATGCAGCACGCGCTCGACCGTCTGGGCATCGATGTAATCGTCGGCATCCACAAAAAAGACGGTCTCGCCCTCGGCGGCATCGATACCGGCATTTCGAGCACACGAGACGCCAGCGTTTTCCTGGTCAATCACCAGTACGCGATCGTCGGCCTGCGCGATCTGACGCAACACGTTCAACGAATCATCAGTCGAACCGTCGTTGACACACACAACCTGAATCGAGCGCTCGGACTGGGCCAGCAGCGAATCGAGGCATCGCTGAATGGAGCGCGCAGAGTTGTAAACGGGGACGACAATGGTAGCTTTAGGGCACGAGGCCTCTCCCATGCCGACCTACCCCCTTAGCGATTCGATGAGGAAGGCGGCGACCACGCCTGGGCCTCCAACCGAGGCGTAATACTTAGCACGCCCCAAGGCACCATCCGTCGCAAAACTCGGATGCTCGTCAACCCAACCCTCAGGATCTTTGAGGATGGCAGCGAGATTCGCGCGCTTCCACGGCTTGAGGTCGTCAAGCGAAAACTCCCCCGCGTCCAAGGCCGCCTGAAATTCCTTAGCCATCTGAACCAGGAACTCCTTATAGAACTTAGGCGCCAGGCGCACGTAGTTCCACATATACGAATCGTACTTAATGAGCTGATTGAACTTGAGCATGCGCGCGACGTCATCACTTGCGTGGTCGCGGGCATAATCCTCTCGAATCCAACGCTCAATCTCGGCATACTCGGTATTGACGCAAAAGACCTTAGCCGAAGAATTGACCGAGGAATTCTCGTTGTCCTGGCGATACGACAACACGGCATCATGCAGGTAAATAGCCTTTTCGGCACACGCGATCACCTTAAAGGCAAATGACGTGTCCTGAAAGGATGCCCCCGGAGTCGGCAGGAACTTGATACCGTTGCGCTCAAGAAAATCACGACGGTACACGGCCGACCAAATCGACGGTTTTTGCTTAAAGAACTGCGTCGTATTGCTGGGATGCACCGGTTTGCCACAATCCCTTGCCTTAAACATCTCGTGCAGCGAACGGCGCTCCTCGGGCTTAGACCAGTAGAAATCAAAGTTCGCCTTCGCAAAGTCGGCATTATTGCTATCGGCGGCCGAGACAAGCTTTTCGAGTGCGTCGGGCGCCATAAAGTCATCGGACTCCAAGATGCCAACGTACTTGCCACGCGCCATCTCCAGACCGTGGTTCATCGAGTCGCCGTAGCCGCTGTTGGCCTTGTCGATCATCTTGACGCGCCCATCGCGCTCCATATACTCGCGGATAATCGCCGGCGAGTTGTCGGTCGACCCGTCGTTAATGCAGATGATCTCAATATCCTTGAGCGTCTGCGCCAGGGCGGAATCGAGACACTCGCGCAGGTAGCGCTGAACATTGTAAATGGGAATAAGCAGCGACAGAACAGGGCTGCCAGAGGCGTTAGTAGACAAATGTGCTCCTTAGGAAATACCTGTCGTTTCATGGTATCAAAGGGTCAGCGCGCCAGCGGGCGTTTATATAATCTATGGAGCCTCTTGCGGGCAAAGTAGCCGCACGTCATGCGGCGGGCCCGTGGCAGGTTCCTGCGTTTTATTCAAAGCTTGCCGCCAAGGTGCGCCGAGCCTTTACAATAGGACAGTCCCAAGGACGTATTCGATAGCTTCCGTGCAGCGCATGCGCGCCGCGCGTGAAAGGATATATTGCCCCATGCCTTCAACCCTTCCCGCTCCCATCGATAAGCTCGCCATCGTCGTCGTTACGTACAAGCGCCAGGAACTCCTGGCCAACTTGTTCGAATCTATGACCGAGCTCACGGCAACGCCCTGGCGCATCGTGATTGTCGATAACGAGAATTCGCGCGAGACCGAGGCCATGTGCACCGCATTCAACGAGCGCCTGGCCAACCTGTGGGGCATCGACACCGAGCAGCCCGACGCGCAGGGCGGCACCGACCGTGTCATCTACGCCCCGCAGCTCGAAAACGGCGGCGGTGCGGGCGGCTTCTCGGCCGGCACTAAATGCGCCTACGACCTAGGCGCCCAGTGGTTCTGGGTGATGGATGACGACGTGCTCGTCATCCCCGAAGGCATCGAGCGCTTGGCCAAGTGGACCGACCGCTACGATGTTATCCAGGGTTCGCGCTTGGACTTTGACGGCGGCGCCTTCTTTTGGCAGTACCAGCTCATCCTTTCGCTCGGCATTCCCAACCCCATCGCCAAGTGGGATCTGGGTCCCGAGGGCTACCGTTCCATGAACCAGCTGTGCTTTGAGGGCGGCATGTTCTCGCGACGCGTGGTCGACAAGATTGGCCTGCCCGATGCGCGCTTCTTTATCTACGGCGACGATGCCTGCTACGGTTACGTAGCCAGCCAGCACTTCCCCGCCGCCGTGGTCGCCGACGTGGTGCTCAAGCGCGCCCGCGCCGTCTCTAACTGGGACATCGCCGGTAAGCGCCAGCTCAACTCCACGAGCGACACCAACCGCTACTACATCATGCGCAACCGAGGCTTCCTCGCTCGCTATATGCAGATCTACGGTGACTACCACCCCATGCTGTTCCGTCTGGGCAATGCCGCGACCTTCTGCAAGGAGTTCATTCGTCTGGCAGCAGTCGACAAATGCTTTAAGACCGGCATTCCGGCGCTGCGCCGCGGCATGAAGGACGCCCGCAAGATCGTTAAGGATCCCAACTGGAAGCCCATGCCGCCCCTGAAGGACGCCGAGTAGTAAAGGGCTTTCGCCCGCCGCTACAGTCGTTGACACACCACGGACACACGCTGACCGTCAAAGCCAAAGCCCCAACGCATGCGCCCGACGGCGGGGCGCGGCACGCGGATATCATCGATGCCGTCGCGCTCTATGTCGAGCAGCGCCTGAACCGCCAACAGTTCCAGGCCCAGGGCATCGACGCCAGGGTCGTACAACATGTTGACCGTAATGAGCGGTCGCTCATCGAGCATGCCGAGCGTGTCGGCCACGTCAAACACCCGACCGGTGGGAATCACCTGGATATCCCAGCGATCCGAGACGCCACTTCGCTTGGAGCTGGGATTGCAATAGCCGGGCAGTCCAAAGCAGAGCCCCTGAAGCGCCAGATGATAGGCTGTCGGCATATCTGATTGGCCCACATCGATGCCCAGATCGCTGATAGCACAGCTCAAAGCTTGCTTTACAGTGTCCTCGTCTCCTCGACACAGCCCGTCATGGAACGAGTCGATAACTCCAACGTCCTCAACGGCGCACTCAAACCATTCCAGAATTACAAGACGGAGCGCCTGACGCACTTCGTTATTAGGCAGACGCAGGGAACGAAGGCACGCGCCGTTTTCCGAATGCCCCGTCATGTCCGTCGTAAGAAATCCAGACAGATACAGCGCTGTCCAGATATCTTCGGGCTTGGCGGCATCGGCCTCCTCGGCATGCACATGCACTGGCACCTCAATAAACCCATGCGCCTCAAGTAAATCGAACAATGCGGACAGGCGCATGAGATTCCAGTCGCCGACGCATGCGCTCAGACGGTCGGCGTAACCATACAGATCTGCCCGAACGGGCGCGACGCAACCGCGATGTGCGTAGTCCACCACGCGCTCCGGGCTCGAGCAATAAAAACCACCAAGCAGATAGCCCTCGAGCCACTCACGCGCGTCATCCAGACAGCCGTTGCGACCGATGCAATCCAACAGCACTTGGACTTCGTCGTCCGAAAAACCGAACCATCGATCACACCAACTCGACAACGCTGTCGCCGACCGATAGGAAACCCCACGTTGGGACAACGCAAACTCGGCATGACCGGGGCGTTCGCACATCAGACACGTCAATCGCAACGAGTCGCCGGCATCGGCAATGGTGTCGAACAACATTCGGCTGAGCGACTCTAGGGAATCCACGCTACCGTCGTCCTTCGCGTCCAAACGCTTTGGACATACCGCGTCGTAGTCGTCTATCAGAAGAACAACCTGCTCATCGAAAGCTGCCTGGAGCAGTTTAATAAGCACGCCAAGCGCCGCATCGATCTCCTTATCGCTGGCCACCCCACGCGCCGCCCTCTCGATAAGACGAACCTCACGTCTTGACAGATCAGGCGCGGCAAGCAGCGGCAGTAATCGGGCGCACTCGCGCACGACAGCCCCGCGAATTGCTGCCGCAGCACCAGCGCCATGCCTCGAAGCGGCAGCTGTAAAGTCGAGCATGATGACCGGATAACTCGCGTACTCATCACGATAGCGACCGCCGCCCGCCTGCCAAATCTGGGTACCAGCGAACAGGCTTCGATCCGGCAGCCGGCGATCAGGTCGTTCCAAATAGCACTTGAGCATCGATAAATTCATGCTCTTGCCAAAACCCTTGGGCCGACAGCAAAGCGCAACAGGTGCTTCACTGTCCAATATATCGGCAATAAACATAGTCTTATCGACGAGTAAACACCGATTGATTGCATCGGAAAAGTCGTGTGCATCAACCGGTAGAGCTGCGCTATCCGCATGATTGAGCAACCGTGCACCAAACGCATGAGTAAAACCACAATTCACCTGTTCAGACACCGTAAACTCTCCTTCTAACGCAGCACGATGCCCATTGTAGCGAGCGGGTAGAGCGCAACAATATCGACATGCAAACGTTTCGGGCAGCGGTAGCAACAGCCCCCCGAGGGGGCATAACAAATCGTTGCACAACAAAAAAAGGGGGGCCGATGCCGCCGCACCGGACCCCGTCCCAAACTCTTATAGAAAACGATCTGGAAGATTACTCCTCCAAGCCGTCCTCCCCAGAAGCCTTCTTCTGCTGATCGAGCTTATGCTTACCACTTACGATAGACGTAGCGCCCAGTGTGGCCAAGCTTGCACTGGCAAGGCTCGCCATCACAATCAGATCGCCCGTCTTGGGCATGTTGCCGCCCGAGGACTTGGTAGTTGTAGTCGTCGTGGTCGTGGTGGTCACCGTTTTGGAGTCATTTTGCTCTTGGACCTGGTTGTCAGCACCGCTCTTGTCGTCGTCTTCGGACTGTTTCTTTTCGCCCTCGGCCTTGCTCTTGTCCTTCTCCTCAGATTCAGACTTCTTATCCTCGTCCTTCTTCTGTTCGGACTTGTCGCTCTTCTCCTCAGAGCTAGAACCCTTATCGGATTCGGTCTTCTCGGAAGCCTTGTCCTTGGAGTCGCCCTTTGCGGCTTCGATCTTTTCCGTGGAAACCTGATCAGAGTTGCCCTTGTTCTGGGTCGAGCCGTTATTGACGCCAGCCATCAGCGAAGAGCCCAGCGTAGAACCAAGCTGCTCGGAGAAAGAAGGCTTCTTGTCCGGCGAAGCAACGGGAACGTCCGGCGCCTTATTCGAGTCATCCTTGGAAGCATCGGAACCAGGGTTTGCGTCAGAGCCGGAGCCGTTGTTAGAGCCGGTGCCAACGGACGAATCGATCGAGCCGGTGGATGGGTTAGAGGTGCCAGCGCCGGTCGAACCAGAAGCGTCGCTGTCCGTATTGCCGGCAGAGCTTGAAGACGAATCGCCCGCAGCAGAGCCGTTTGAATCGGAGCCGTTCGAGGTGGAGCCGTTGTTGGTAGTGCCATCAGCAGAGCCATCACCGTCAGCACCGGTCGAGGGCGCATCCATCCTGTCATCGTTGGCATCGTCGCTCGAGTCGTCATTCGAATCAGGCGTCGGCGAGGGCGCCGGCGTAGGTTCGGGCTGCACGGGCGTCGCAGCGGCAGCGGCCTCGTCCTCGGCGATATAAACCAAACAGTCCTTCAGCTCGTTGCGGTAGCGGTTCTTCCAGCCCTCATGATACTGGGGCTGGCTCGAATACTTGGTCGCCACGTTATTGACCACACTGTTGGAAAGCGCCGTCACAAACTCGCGATCAGTCATACTGTTAGAAAGGTTTGCCCAACGGAAGAAGTCCCTGCAACCACCGGTGCCGCACATGTTGGTGATGCTCCACACCATGCCCTTAACGCAATCGGCACGGCCCGAAATATCAATGCCCAGGCCGCTCTTGAGCCACGCCTCGGTCACCGCATAGTACGAGTTGTACGCATACGCATCCTGCAGAGCCGAGAACTCAACAGGGTCGGTGTTATAAGCACCTTGGAAAGCCTCCTGCGCAATACGGCCCAACTCGGTGAGCTGGCCGTTCTCGTACATGGCATTGCTCGTGTTGGAAATCTCGCTGCCGCGATCAATCGCATCCTTGAGCATGCTGTATTTTTCGGGGTTGTAGTTGTAGGCCTGCTTCATAAACGGAATGAGCGACCATCGACGGTCGAACTGGTAATAACCCAGCGCGTTATAGCCGTCGCCATACGAAAAGCCCTGGTTATAGTTGCCATGGCTCTCGTACTTGGTAAAGTACTTCATCTCGGGGGTCACGTTAACAAACGAAACGCCCTGGACCGACCTCAGCACGCCCGAGAAGGACTGCTGGGTATAGAGACCCTTATCGATATCGGTCGCATCCGAGGCAACGCCCGGCGTGGGCTCCTCGGCAGCGGCGGGTGCCGGCACGGAAACGGCGCCAAACGAAAGCGCCAGCGTCAGGCCCGCGACAATAGCAGAATGCTTGCGCTGCATAAGATCCTCCCTGCATTGGTGTAGTTAAAGTGCAGTTTGCAAAGATAGAATTAAGTATTGCAGCTCACCCGTTGTTGCACAACAACCCCTCGGTAAACGGCAACAACCCTCCGCGAAATCTTAAGGAATTGCGCTCAACCTACAGCTTGATGTTGAAGTTGACTTCGGGGACGGCGGCCAGGTCGGCCAACGTCACGCCGTCGACGTACTTTTCGATCACGTCGTCCAGGCCGCGCCAGAACTTGACGGTTGAGCACAAATCGCTGCGGGTGCAGCTGTTGTCGATGCCGTCGCACGCCACGGGCGCCGTGCTGCCCTCGACAGCGCGCAGGATGTCGCCAGCACGCACCTCGGCGGGGTCCTTGGCCATCATGTAGCCACCGCCTTTGCCGCGCACGCTCTTAAGCAGGCCCGCCTTCATGAGCGGACGAACCAGCTGCTCCAAATACTTTTGCGAGATATGTTCACGGTCGGCAACCTCGCGCAAAGCAATCTTGCCCTCGGCGTCACCCAGCGCCGCGATATAGATCATTAACCGGAGGGCATAGCGGCCCTTAGAAGAAATGAGCATACCTACCCTCCCATCGCATCTGGGACAACATAACCAGGTTTGTTTGTCCCAAATCTTAAGTAAGTGGGACAAACACAACAGGTTATTTTGTCCCAGAATTTGAAAAGTCGAGTGGATTAGTCGGGTTTTCCCTTGACTAACGCCGAACCCATAGTAACTTTATTCCGAGAAGATTCCTAGGGTTTAGTACACCTATGAGTACACCATATACAGAGAGGGACAGCATGAGCGCAAATCCGCTGCTTTCCATCGAAGGTCTCACCGCCTCCGTGGACGAGAAGACCATCCTCCACAATGTCAACCTCAACGTCGCCGCCGGCGAGACCCACGTGCTGATGGGCCCCAACGGCGCCGGCAAGTCTACCCTCGGCCACCTGGTCATGGGCGACCCCGTCTACACGGTCAACGACGGCCGCATCGTCTTTGACGGCCAGGACATCACCGAGCTCACCACCGACAAGCGCTCGCGCGCCGGCCTGTTCCTGAGCTTCCAGGCCCCTGTCGAGATCCCCGGCGTGCCACTGTCGAGCTTTTTGCGCGCCAGTATCGCCGGCCGCCCCGGCCTGGAGATGAAGGGCAAGGAATTCCGTCGTCGCGTCAAGGAGCTCGCGGCCGAGCTTAACATGGATACCGCCTACCTCAACCGTGAGCTGGGCGTGGGCTTCTCGGGCGGCGAGAAAAAGAAGGTCGAGATGCTCCAGCTTCTGCTGCTGCAGCCCAAGCTCGCCATCTTGGACGAGACCGACTCCGGCCTGGACGTCGACGCCCTGTCCACCGTCAGCCACGGTATGGACGCCTACCGCAAGAGCTGCGACGGCTCCATGCTCATCATCACGCACAACACGCGCATCCTGGAGCACCTGGATGTCGACCGCGTCCACGTTATGGTCAAGGGCCACATCGTGCGCGAGGACGATGCCTCGCTGATCCCCTGGATCGACAAGAACGGCTTTGAGACCTTCGAGCGCGAGGCCGCCGAGCAGCGCGCCCAGGCCGAGGCCGCCGCTGCCGAGCAGCAGGCGTAAAGGGGCGACGCAATGACCAAGAACCGCACCGAGGTCGCGGACATCGACCGCAGCCTCTACGACTTCACCTACGGCGAGGAGGGATTCGAGCGCCTCGACGCCGGCATCACGCCCGACATCGTGCGCGAGATCAGCGCCAAGAAGGACGAGCCACAGTGGATGCTCGATCTGCGCTTAAAGTCCCTCGAGATCTTCAATCGTTTTCCCGACCCGACGTGGGGCCCCTCCATCGAGGGCCTGGACATGGACAACATCGTCACCTACGTCAAGCCCAACACCGACCAAAAGCACGACTGGGAGTCGGTGCCCGACGACATCAAGAACACCTTTGAGCGCCTGGGCATCCCCGAGGCCGAGCGCAGCTACCTGGCGGGCGTCGGCGCGCAGTACGACTCCGAGCTGGTCTACCACAACATGCAGGACACCGCGTCCAAGATGGGTATCGTCTATTCCGGCATCGAGGAGGCCCTGCACGACCCGCAGTGGGAGCCGCTCATCCACGAGAAGTTTATGACGCTCATCCCGCCCACCGACCACAAGTTTGCGGCCCTGCACGGCGCCGTATGGTCGGGCGGCTCGTTTGTCTACGTGCCCAAGGGCACCAAGTTGGACTTCCCGCTGCAGAGCTACTTCCGCCTTAACGCCAAGGGCGCCGGCCAGTTTGAGCACACGCTCATCATCGTCGAGGACGACGCCGACCTGCACTTCATCGAGGGTTGCTCCGCGCCCAAGTACAACGTTGCCAACCTCCACGCCGGCGCCGTCGAGCTCTTTGTGGGCAAGCGTGCGCACCTGCGCTACTCGACCATCGAGAACTGGTCCAAAAACATGTACAACCTCAACACCAAGCGTGCGCGCGTGGACGAGGATGGCGACATAGAGTGGATCAGTGGCTCCTTCGGCAGCCACGTGGGCTACCTCTACCCCATGAGTGTGCTCAACGGCCGCCGCGCCCGGTCGAGCTTTACCGGCATCACCTTTGCCGGCGCCGGGCAGAACCTCGATACCGGCTGTAAGGTCGTGCTCAACGCCCCCGAGACCTCGGCAACCGTCGAGACCAAGGGCATCTCCAAGAGCGGCGGCATTCAGACCTTCCGCAGCTCCATCGTGGCCACGCCCAAGGCCGAGGGTTCCAAGGCAACCGTGAGCTGCCAGTCGCTCATGCTCGACGACCAGAGCCGCTCCGACACCATCCCCGCCATGGACATCCGCGCCAAGAACGTCGACATCGGCCACGAGGCCACCATCGGCCGCATCGGCGACGACAAGGTGTTCTACCTGATGAGCCGCGGCATCTCGGAGGAAGAGGCCCGCACCATGATCGTCAACGGCTTTGCCAACCCGGTCTCCAAGGAGCTGCCGCTGGAGTACGCCGTCGAGATGAACAACCTGATCAAGCTCGAGATGGAAGGAGCGATCGGATAATGAAACAGGAAACCAACACCGCTGCTACCACCCTTGAGCAGGTCAACGCGATGCCGGCTGCCACTTGGGGCTGGCTGAAGATGAATCAGACCAAGCTCGAGCTCTCTGACGAGCTTGCCGCCGCTCCCGCGGAGGCCGTTGAGGTCGAAGGCTTGGGCGAGCAGTTTATTGGCGTGACAGACGCGTTCGACGCCGCCATGGACGCCATGGCCGAGCGCTTCCCCGAGCGCCGCTCCTCCGCCCCCGGTGATGCCGCCGACCGCGCCCGCATCACGCCCGAGACCGAGCTCGACGTGCCCGCCACCTCCGTCTACCAGGCCGGCGCCATCAAGCTCGAGGAGGAGCTCTCCCCTGCTGAAGCCTTCGAAACCGGCATGGGCGAGGCTGCCTACGCCTACTTGGCCGAGCACGCTACCAAGCGCATCGTCATCGATGTGCCCGCATACCAGCACGCCACGGTTACCGTGCGTGTGAGCGGTGTCGATGCCGCCGCGGCCATCGCCGCCATCGACGTCGTCGCTCGCCCGCAGGCAACGCTCGACCTGCATATTGCCCTAGACTCTCCTGTTACCGGCGAGGGTGTCGTGGGCTCCGTGCTACGCGTGTGCGCCC
Organism: Collinsella sp. AF15-51; assembly: GCF_003462845.1. Taxonomy (NCBI): domain Bacteria; kingdom Bacillati; phylum Actinomycetota; class Coriobacteriia; order Coriobacteriales; family Coriobacteriaceae; genus Collinsella; species Collinsella sp. AF15-51. The sequence goes on from NZ_QRYG01000001.1 coordinate 132,234, forward strand.
ACGAGTACGCCACCGTCAACGTGACCTGCACGCAGACACTCGACGACAGCTGGATCGCACTCGACGACACCGGCCTGTTCCTGGACGAGGGCGCGCGCGTCAACGTGCAGCACACCGTCCTGGGTGCCGGCGCCAGCGCCACCGGCCTTGCCGGCGACCTGCTGGGCGACACCGCCAAGGTGACCATCGATACCGATTACCTGGGCGCCCGCGAGCAGGTGCGCGACTTTAACTACGAGCTGCGCCACCGCGGTCGCAAGACCGAGTGCGAGATCGACGCCAACGGCGTGCTGACCGGCACGTCCAAGAAGGTCTACCGTGGCACCATCGACCTCGTGCACGGCTGCAAGGGTGCAACCGGCACCGAACGCGAGACGGTGCTTTTGGCCAACAAGGGCGTCGACAACAAGACCGTTCCCGTCATTCTCTGTGACGAGGACGACGTCGCCGGCAACCACGGCGCCACCATCGGTCACGTCCGCGACGAGCAGCTGTTCTACCTCGCCTGCCGTGGCCTTGACCAAAACGCCGCCGAGGACCTGTTCATCCGCGCCAAGCTGGAGGACGCCGCGCTTTCCGCCACCGACGAGCGCACCCGCGCCGCCGTCGTCCGCCTAGGCAACAACCTGATCGACAACTTTGAAGAGGAGCTCGCATGATCGACACCGAGCACGTTAAATGCGATACCTGTACTGCCCCCGAGCCCATGGAGCTCGACGCCAGCGACGAGGCTTCGCGCTGCTGGCCCACCGTGGACATCGAGACCAACCCCTACAAGGGCCAGTTCCCGCTGTTCCAGCAGCACCCCGAGATCGCCTTCCTCGATAGCGCCGCCACCGCGCAGCGCCCTGCCTGTGTGCTCGACGCCGAACGCGACTTCTACCAGCGCATGAACGCCAACCCCCTGCGCGGCCTGTACTCGCTGTCCGTCGAGGCCACCGACGCCATCGCGAAGGTCCGCCAGCAGATCGCTGACCTCATCGGCGCCTCACAGGCCAACGAGGTCGTCTTCACCCGCAACACGAGCGAGTCGCTCAACCTGGTCGCTAAGAGCTTTGCGCCCACAGTGCTCGAACCGGGCGACGAGGTCGTCATCACCATTATGGAGCACCACTCCAACCTGATTCCGTGGCAGCAGGTCTGCCGCGAAACCGGCGCCAAGCTCGTCTACCTCTACCCCACCAAGACCGGCCAGCTCACCACCGAGGAGGTTCTTGCCAAGGTGGGTCCCAAGACCAAGATCCTAGCCGTGGGACAGGTCTCCAACGTGCTGGGCGTCGAGAACCCGGTCAAGAACCTCGGCAAACTCGTGCACAAGTACGGCGGCTACCTGGTCGTCGACGGCGCGCAGTCGCTGCCGCACATGCCGGTCGATGTGGCCGACCTGGGCGCCGACTTCTTTGCCTTTAGTGCGCACAAGGCCATGGGCCCCATGGGCATCGGCGTGCTGTGGGGCAAGATGGACCTGCTCAACGCCATGCCGCCCATGCTTACCGGCGGTGAGATGATCGACTCGGTTACTGAGCAGGACGCCGTCTGGGCTCCCGTCCCCGAGAAGTTCGAGGCCGGCACGCAGGACGCCGCCGGCATCTTCGCCACAGGCGCCGCCCTCGACTACCTCGTCAACACGGTGGGCTACGAAAACATCCAGGCACGCGAGCATGAGCTCGTCCACTACCTGATGGGCGAGCTCATGCAGCTCGACTTTGTCCAGATCATCGGCTCAATCTATTGGGATAACCACCACGGTGTCGTGAGCTTTAATGTCAAGGGCATCCACCCGCACGATGTCGCGAGCATCATGGACATGGACGGCGTCTGCATCCGCGCCGGTCACCACTGCGCGCAGCCGCTGCTCACCTGGCTGGGCGTCGAGAACCTTGCCTGCTGCCGCGCCAGCGTGGCCTTCTACAACGACAAGGCCGACATCGACAAGTTCATCGCCGGCCTGCATCACGTTTGGAGCACATTCAATGGGTAATCTGTACACCTCCACCACATTTATGGAGCACAACTCGCACCCCGACTATAAGTACGAGATGGATGCTCCCACGCACGAGCACGACGGCATCAACCCCAGCTGCGGAGACGAGCTCACCTTGCAGCTGCGTGTCGAGAACGGCGTGATCGAGGAGGCCTCCTTTACCGGCCACGGCTGCGCCATCAGTCAGGCCAGCGCCGACATCATGGCCGACCTCATCACCGGCGAGACGGTCGAGGAAGCGCGTCGCTTGGCAGGGCTCTTCCTCGCCATGATCCGCGGCGAACAGCTCTCCGAGGAGGACCTGGAAGATCTGGACGAGGCCGCCCAGCTCCAGGACATCTCGCACATGCCCGCCCGCGTCAAATGCGCCGAGCTCGCCTGGCGCACCCTCGACGGCATGCTCGAGGGGCAAGCAAACCAGTAGCGTATGCCCCGAATCCAAGGTTTTTGATTGCCGAGCCGCCCGATACGGGCGGCTCTGTTTTTTCTAATGAGCGCGAACGCACAAAGTCCGCGCGTCCGGCACCCCGTCTGTCATTTACCACACAGCCAGACGCGAACACGGGCGTTTTCCACAGCACCAAAGGCCTGCGGCAGGGCCACGAGCACGCCTAGCATCGTCCCATGCCCCATCCAGCTGGGCTCCGATTCGCTTCGCGCCTGCTGCAGACGGGTCCCATAGGGAGCGGCGTGCATTTTTGCGAATATTCAGCACGCCAAGCTGTGTGTATACGCATCGAAAGCGTTAATCAACGTCTCCAGGCGCATATATAGTGCGTTTTAGAACAAGCATCGTGGTCTCAGGGGCGCAAACATGAGCTTCGGGAGCGCATCGGCAGGCATAAATAGCTTCGGGGCCCGTATGTTGCAAAATTGCGACGGTAGTGGCAGTACCGCGATGCTGAAAACTCCATTTTTTGCACGGCGCAGATGGGGGTAGGCACGGGCAAACCCGGACTGAGCCCTTATTTTATGCAAGATGGCGATTGTTCTATGCATATTAAGAAGTGCAGTTGCCGCACCAAGCTTTTGAACGCTTGTTGCGGCGTATGGACGACCCCATCTGCGGCGCACAGGCGACCCTACATCACGTTTCCGCCAGTCCGCATCGCCGTCCGCGCGCGGGCACGCACAATACGAGAGACGGTACTTTTGCCAATCCCGGTATAGCGCTCAATCTGGCGCACCGTGAAACCGGCATCGTGCAATCCAAAAATAACGGTATCGCGCTGCGCCGGCGGTGCGGCTTTAACCCCGCGAAGCGGAACCCCGAGTTCCTTAGCCATCTTGCCGGCAAAGGCGTGGCGTTCCCACTCCGTCTCTTTCATATCGCCCAGCGCTGGCTCGCCGCCGTCGGGCGTCGAAAGTGAATAGGCAATAAAGCCCTCGGCAGAACCAAAGAGCTCAAGCACGCAAGAAGGATCAGAAAATCCCCTCGCGACATCAGCCGCGTCACCGTCGTAAGCGCGCAAATGCTCCGCAAAGCTGCTCCAGGGATAACGCTCGATTAGGCCAACGCCCGCCTCCTGTGGATCGGCGTGTACGGAGCGAATAGCCTCCATCACCTGCCAGTCGGTATCGAGCGAGCGCCGGTCAAAACGGTTCTGGAACAGATGACCTGTGCGCCCCGTGCGTTTATTGAACCGCCGCGCGTACGTCAAAAGCAGCCGGTGCATCGCCGCGCTCATCGCGTCCTCGTAATCTGCCAGCACCAGATGCACGTGATTGCCCATAAGACACCAAGCGATAACCGTGACGCCTGCCTCCCGGCAGCAGTCGCGCATCAACTCCAAAAACTCCCACCGGTCTTCATCGCCCTCAAAGATGAGCTGCTTGCCCGTACCGCGGGCACAGACATGGTAAAAGCCGGTAACCGTTCTCCAAACGCGCTGCATGGCGCTCCCTTCGCCGGGATCTGCTTGCCATCCAATACAGCACGATTGAAGCGTGCCATCAAAACATCCACGCAAAACAATAGACTCGCGCGGCCAAAGGCAGTAAATAGGCGGCGAACGGCACCGTTGCAACAGGTCAGCCCCTGCAACGCTTACAAGAGCTGACCAAAAGCTTGCCCAAGACGAACCCCCTCTACGGAAGTTCGCGACCACAGAACATAGAGTTAAACCGTTTCAATTTAAACTTCCGGACTTCTCGCTACGAAAACTGAGCCGTTCGCCGAATATTCCGTGCATTTCGCGGTATTATAGGGGCTGCATGTCATGTCCCTTTCGAAGGGTCGCCCGGCAATCGCCAGCCACGACCCCCAGACGGGACGCCAACACGATAGAGAGGAGAGGCATGCAGTACTCACAGGAAGTGGAGAACATGTGCCCCGTTGCCAAGGGTGCATACCACGGCCCCGCACCCATCCCCGAGGAGGGCAAGTGGGTCCAGGCTAAGGAGATTTCCGACATCTCCGGTCTTACGCACGGTGTGGGTTGGTGCGCACCTCAGCAGGGCGCCTGCAAGCTCACGCTGAACGTCAAGGACGGCATCATCGAGGAGGCCCTCGTTGAGACCATCGGCTGCTCGGGCATGACCCACTCTGCCGCCATGGCTTCCGAGATCCTTCCCGGTAAGACCATCCTCGAGGCCCTCAACACCGACCTCGTCTGCGACGCCATCAACGTTGCTATGCGCGAGATCTTCCTGCAGATCGTTTACGGCCGCAGCCAGACCGCGTTCTCCGAGGGCGGCCTGCCCGTGGGCGCCTCCCTCGACGACCTCGGCAAGGGCCTTCGCTCTCAGGTCGGCACCATGTTCGGCACCAAGGCCAAGGGCGCTCGTTACCTCGAGCTCGCTCAGGGCTACGTCACCCGCATGGCTCTCAACGACAAGAACGAGATCATCGCATTCGAGTTCCTGAACCTCGGCAAGTTCACCGACGCCGTCAAGGCCGGCAAGACCCCCGAGGAGGCCATCGCTGGCGCTATGGGCCACTATGGTCAGTGGGAGAACGCTGCCAAGTACATCGACCCGCGCACCGACGAGGAGACTCACTCCGTCGCCAGCGTGTTCCCGGTTCACGAGTAGAAAGGGAGGGAAATAACTATGACTGTTACGTTCGAAGGTTACGAGCGCCGCGCTGACAAGATCAACAAGTGCCTCGCCGACAACGGCATCGCCTCCCTCGAGGAAGCTCTGCAGATCTGCACCGACAAGGGCTTCAACCCGCGTGAGATCGTCAACAACACCCAGTCCATCGCCTTCCAGAACGCCGAGTGGGCCTACACCCTCGGTTGCGCTCTCGCTGTCAAGCGTGGCGCCAAGACCGCTTCTGAGGCTGCCGCCATCATCGGCGAGGGCATCCAGGCCTTCACCGTTCCCGGCTCCGTCGCCGAGGACCGCAAGGTCGGTCTGGGCCACGGCAACCTGGGCGCTATGCTGCTCTCCGACGACACCGAGTGCTTCGCCTTCCTGGCTGGCCACGAGTCCTTCGCTGCCGCTGAGGGCGCTATCGGCCTGGCTCTGAACGCCAACAAGGCTCGCAAGAAGCCGCTGCGCGTTATCCTCAACGGTCTGGGCAAGGACGCCGCTCAGATCATCGCCCGCATCAACGGCTTCACCTACGTGAAGACCCAGTTCGACTACTACACGGGCGAGCTCAAGGTCGTCGAGACCATCCCCTACTCCGATGGTCCCCGCGCTGCCGTTAACTGCTACGGCTCCGACGACGTCCGCGAGGGCGTTGCCATCATGTGGCACGAGAACGTCGACATCTCGATCACCGGTAACTCCACCAACCCCACGCGCTTCCAGCACCCCGTCGCTGGCACCTACAAGAAGGAGCGCCTCGAGGCTGGCAAGAAGTACTTCTCCGTCGCTTCTGGTGGCGGCACTGGCCGTACCCTGCACCCGGACAACATGGGCGCCGGCCCTGCCTCTTACGGCATGACCGACACCATGGGCCGCATGCACTCCGACGCCCAGTTCGCCGGTTCTTCCTCCGTGCCTGCGCACGTCGACATGATGGGTCTCATCGGCATGGGCAATAACCCCATGGTCGGTGCCACCGTCGCCTGCGCTGTCGCCGTCGAGGAGGCCCTCAAGGCCTAGTCGCGCCCGCGCGATGCTCACATAGTTGAGCTTTGGAGCCGCTACCTTTCGGGGTAGCGGCTCTTTTTGTTTACGCTGTCGCAGGGCAGCTAATGCCGATATATCAGTTGGGGCGAAATACGAGATGTGATGAGACGGAGCGTCAGAACGTCCATGACGCCCACCTGCCATATTTGCCCTTTACCGATTTGCCGAGTCTTTGCGGCCCCATTGCCGATCACCCATGCGACAATGCGCCGGACGAGAAAGGAATCCGATGGAATCGACTGATGTACTGGTAATTGGATCTGGCATTGCGGGCCTTTGCGCCGCCATCGAAGCGGCACGCACGGGCGCAACCGTCGCTGTGGCAAGCGCCGGCAAGACTATGAGTGGATCGAGCTTCTTCCCCGGAACCTGGGGCCTGGGGCTTATCGGACCCGTTAACGAAGACGACGAACAAGACCTCATCGATACCATCCAGACCGTTGGTGGCGGCGTCGCCGACCCCGAGCTTGTCCAGACGTTTGTCCACGGCATTCCCCAGGCAATTGAATGGCTCGAGCAAGACCTGGGCGTTGAGCTCCAGCGTCCGCAAAGCGCCGAGAGCGCCCAGCAAAAGCAGTTTATCCCCTGCTTTGACCACAAGACGCGCATGTGGCGCGGCCTCACCCGCAAACCCCTTGAGGACGCTCTGACAGCCCGGATCGAGTCGCTCGGCATTCGCCTGCTCCCCCGCCATGAGCTTATCGACCTTGTTGAGGACACGAACGGCAGAATAACCGGAACCGTGCTCTACGACCTCACCGAAAATCGAATCGTGCCCTTTGCCGCCAAGGCCACGATCATCGCAGCCGGTGGCACAAGCGGCCTGTTCGAGCGCAGCCTTACGTCGGCTGATGTGCTCAGCTCCTCGCAGGCCATCGCGCTGGCGCACGGCGCAACACTTACTAATATAGAGTTCATGCAGATGATGCCCGGCTTCATCGAGCCCAAGCGCAACCTGGTCTTCAACGAGAAAACCTGGCGCTACGTACATGTAGACCAGCCGGTAGATATTGCCGACGACAAGCTGGACGACCTGCTCGAGCAGCGCTCTGGATATGGTCCCTTCACGTCACGCTTGGCCTCCCGCGCTATCGATCTCGTCATCGATCAGACAAGTGTCGAAGGCCTGGCACTCCACTACGACTTCCCTCGCGAGGATGTCCCAGAGTTTGTGCAGACCTTTGCCACCTGGCTGCAAGACGAGCACGGCATCGCCCCGACTGACGAGATGCGCGTTGCGATGTATGCCCACGCCGCTAACGGCGGCATCAAGATCGACATGACCGCGTACACGGGCATTGAGGGCCTCTTCGCCTGCGGTGAGGCAACAGGCGGCATGCACGGCGCCGACCGCATCGGCGGCTTGTCAAGCGCCAACGGCATCGTGTTTGGGCGCATCGCGGGCGCATCGGCAGCCCAAGCAGCGCTGGACGCTCCCGAGGCGGCCGCTCCGATGGATATCGCCCTCCCTCAGTATGGCATTGCCACAACAGATGCCGAACGCCTGACACACAGCCTTAAGCACACGATGAGTACCTATTGCATGATCAACAGGACCGAAGCAGGTCTATCCAAGGCCCTGCAACAGCTTGAAAGCCTGAAAGACGAGGCAACGGCGCTGAGCAAGCCGCATGCCAAAGACAGCGAGATCGCAGCCCTCGCCCGCCTGCAATCGCAGAATCAGCTGGCAACGGAGATGGTCAAAGCCATGCGCAAGCGGACCGAAAGCCTGGGTTCGCACTATCGATCGAATTAAACTGGACACCTATCTAGAGCAGAGCACAACTAATCGATATCTATGGGCCCCGTGACCTCGAAGTGGCACGGGGCCCATTCGTGTCCGCACGGCAGCGTATCCTTATTCTGAGTACAGAGCGGGCAAAGCGCGCATAGACAATAGATCAGCGAGGAGGAGATATGGACAGTAGTGATATCGAGAAGTGGCGTGTCGAACTTGATAGCTACGCCAATGTGGAAGACGGCGTTGAGTATTGGCTCGCACGCGATTTAATGGAACCCATGGGATACACTCGATGGGAGAACTTCGCCGAAGTTGTTAAGAGGGCAAAAGTCTCGTGCGAAACAAACAAAACTCCAGTTGATTCCCATTTTCGTGACACCACGAAAATGATAACTGCCGGTGTCGCCGCTCGCGCGGTTAAAGACTACAAGCTTACGCGCTATGCATGCTATTAATCGCCCAAAACGGAGATTCAAACAAGCCAGAGATCGCGCTCGCCCAGGCATACTTTGCCGTGCAGACGCGCCGCCAAGAGCTCATAGAGCAGCGCTTCGCAGAGATTCAGCGCTTACAGGCGCGCCACTCGCTATCCGATTCAGAGAAACAGCTCTCGGGTATTGCGTTCAAACGCGGCGTGGACTCCAAAGGATTCGCGATCATCAAGTCGAAGGGCGACGAAGCGTTATTCGGCGGCAGAAGCACGGCGGAAATGAAACAACAGCTCGGCGTATCCAAGAGCTCGGCATTGGCGGACAGGCTAGCCGATGTTCTCATCAAAGCAAAGGACCTTACGAACTCGATGACGGCCTTCAACGCCGAGGAACACGACCTGTACGGTCTGGACCAGATCAAGCAAGAGCACGTCGAGAACAACACAAGCGTGCGTGGCAGCCTCATCGACCGCGGAATTGTACCCGAGAACCTACCGCCTGCCGAAGATACAAAGAAGCTCGAACGTCGCGTGAAAGCAGACGAGAAAAAGCTCAAGGAGGGTACAGACGGATTCACCGACCCCCAGGGCAGGCTCGACTTGTAAAGCGTCTGTGCCCTTACGGGTTCGGCCCCATGCGAGGTTAATAAAAAAGACGGCCAACCGAAGTTGACCGTCTTAACAATCTTTGGTGGGCCGTCAGGGGGTCGAACCCTGGACCTTGGGATTAAGAGTCCCCTGCTCTACCAACTGAGCTAACGACCCAAAGCTAAAGTCCGTTGTGGCGGACTTTAGAGGAGATATCGTGTGGTGGGCCGTCAGGGGGTCGAACCCTGGACCTTGGGATTAAGAGTCCCCTGCTCTACCAACTGAGCTAACGACCCGATATCATCACGAAGCAAGAACTGGGGTGGGTAAAGGGACTCGAACCCTCGACCTACGGGACCACAACCCGTCGCTCTAGCCAACTGAGCTACACCCACCGTGTCCTGTGCGCTTCGCGCTCGACTATTATTGCAAGGAACGCCACGCGATGCAAGCCCCAATTTTCAAGAATTTTGAAAAGAGTTTTTCGAGACCATTTCGAGCAATTCCCACCGGTTTCATAGGAGTAAACTTGCCCCACTGCAAATGCTCGAAAGGACAAGCATGAAAGAACTCTCCAACCGTACGGCAACGTTTACCGATTCGGTCATCCGCCGCATGACGCGCATCTCCAATAAGTATGGCGCCGTCAACCTGTCGCAGGGCTTCCCCGACTTCGATCCCCCGGCGCAGCTGCTCAACAGCCTGAGCGCCATCGCCAGCGACCCCAAGCCGCTCTATCACCAGTACTCCATCACCTGGGGCTCCCAGGCCATGCGTGAGGCGCTTGCCGCCAAGCAGGAGCACTTTATGGGCATGCCGATCAACCCCAACGAGAACATCGTGGTCACCTGCGGCTCCACCGAGGCCATGATGGCCGCCATGATGACGGTCACAAACCCCGGCGACAAGGTCGTCATCTTCTCGCCATTCTACGAGAACTACGGCGCCGACACGATCCTCTCGGGTGCCGAGCCCATCTACGTGCCGCTTAACCCACCTGCGTTCGACTTTGACCGCGAGACACTCGAGGCGGCCTTCCGCGACAACGATCCCAAGGCCATCGTCCTGTGCAACCCTTCCAACCCCTGCGGCAAGGTCTTTACGCGCGAGGAGCTCACCTTTATCGCCGACCTCTGCAAAAAGTACGACGCCTACTGCATTACCGACGAGGTATACGAGCACATCGTCTACGCGCCCCACGAGCACGTCTATATGGCCACGCTGCCCGGCATGTTCGATCGAACCATCAGCTGCAGCTCGCTGTCCAAGACCTACTCCATCACCGGCTGGCGCCTAGGCTACACCATCGCTCCCGCCGAAATCACCGAGCGCATCAAAAAGGTCCACGACTTCCTCACCGTAGGCGCCGCCGCTCCCCTGCAAGAGGCCGTCGTCACCGCCCTCAACTTCGACGACAGTTATTACCAGGAGGTCCTCGACCTCTACACCGCCAAGCGCGACCTATTCTGTCAGGGACTCGACAGCATCGGCCTCACGCACAACGTGCCGCAGGGCGCCTACTACGTGATGATGGACATCTCTGAGTTTTGCTATGACAGCGACCTCGACTTCTGCGAGGACCTAGCCTCAAAGGTGGGCGTGGGCGCCGTGCCCGGCTCGAGCTTCTTCCGCGAGCCTGTCAACCATCTGGTCCGTTTCCACTTTGCCAAGCGAGACGAAACGCTCAACGCAGCACTCGAGAACCTCAAGTCCCTGCGAGATAAAATCAAGCCGCGCGGGTAGAGACGGCCCAACAACTAAAAGCACCAAAGAAACCTCGCATCGTCCGTTGGGCTGCAAGGTTTCTTTTTATAGCGCTTTCTTAGTTTTTTAGGGCGCTATACTTTAGAGGTGAAGTAACTCGCCCAATAGAGAGGGACGCTATGGCAGAGCAGCAGCTTATCGGAGCGCTCGAGGCCGGCGGCACAAAGATGGTGTGCGCCACGGGCTATGCGGACGGCACGGTCCTGGAGCGCGAGCAGATTGCGACCACAACCCCGCAGGAGACCGTTGAGGCCGTCAACGCATGGTTTGCAGACAAAGGCATCGCCGCCCTGGGCATCGGAGCTTTTGGCCCCACCGCAGTCAACCCCGCCTCGCCCCAGTACGGCAAGATCTTGGAGACCCCCAAGACGGCATGGCGCTACTTTGACCTGCTGGGCACCATTCAAAACGAGCTCGACATTCCCTGCGGCTACGATACCGACGTCAACGTCGCCTGCTTGGGCGAGGTCACCTTTGGTTGCGCCCAAGGCCTCACGGACGTGGTGTATCTGACCATCGGCACCGGCGTGGGCGCCGGCGTGCTTTCGGGCGGCCAGCTCGTGCACGGCATGATGCACCCCGAGGCCGGTCACATCCTGGTCACGCGCGACCCGCGCGACACCATTGGCGAGCACAGCGGCTGCCCCTTCCACGACAACTGCCTCGAGGGCCTCATCGCTGGCCCCGGCGTTAAAAAGCGCTGGGGTGGCAAGAGCGCCGGAGAGATGGCCGATGACTCGGAGGCCATGGACCTGCTCGCCGGCTATCTGGCGCAGGCGCTCATGACCTACATCCTGTGCTACGCACCGCAGAAGATCGTCATCGGTGGCGGCGTGGCCGACCACACCCCCATCGTGCCGCTCGCACGCAAGAAGTGCGCCGAGATGCTCAACGGCTACATCGTCACGCCCGAGATGGCCGACATCGATAGCTACATCGTCAACAACAGCCTCGAGGGCAAGCAGGGCATTATGGGCTGCCTGGCCCTGGGCGCACAGGCGCTTCAGTAGCAGACGCACCCACAGGACGTGGCGCGCCCGGCAAATCCGACCTACGGAACGACGCCACCACGCCTCATATAAGCTCTCAAATAAAAAAGGCCGCCTAGGACCAAACAATACGTCCTAGGCGGCCTTTTTGGCGCACATCAGCGACCGTAAGAGATATCGGAGCACAACGCCCGTTGCCGCACCACAGCAGTCGATCATCACATCGGTGATCATGCCGGCGCGTCCCGGCACAAAGAGCTGAATCGTCTCGTCGATCGAGGGAATCAGCAGCAGGAACACCGCCGTGGGCAGCAGCACGTCAAAGGTGCGCCGGCCCTCAAAATCAAAGGCGTGCGTTGCCAAGATGCCGAGCACCATATACTCGGTAAAATGCGCGCACTTGCGAACAACAAAGTTGGTCACCCATGCATATGGGAGTCCCACGCCGCGCAGGAAACCGCGGATAGCTTCCATGACCGTTAGGCTCAGCGAACCCGACCCCGAGCCGGGAACCAGCGAATTGCCCCAGATCAAGAGCGCCATCAGGCAGGTCACGACCGCCCATTTTCGATTGATCTTAACCATGCAGAAGTTATGCCTCCGCGCGGAGCGGCGCGAAGCTGGCGGTACCGCCCTCGATAACGCTCAGATAGGCACGGCCCGTACGCTTGGCGGTAGAGGACTGCAGGCGCTCGATCTCTTCCTCGAGGATCTGATTGACGCGCTCGTGACGACGATTTTCCATAATGCCGGCGGCAATAGCCTCGGCTCGCTCGATGCCCTCGCGCGAGATACGGGCGGTATCCTCGGGGAACACAGCGCTGTGACGGCCGACATAGGCGGGTGCAGCAGGCTGAGGGGCAGCGACGGGAGCGGGAGCTGCAACAGGAGCAGGCTCGTCGATCTCGTCCAGAATCGCGGTGGCAGCGGCCCACATGTCCTCGTGGCCCGAGTAATCGGCCATGGGGACATCAACCTCGAGCGAGGCATCCGGAAGGTCGCCGGTGTCGATGCGATCTTGGGCATCAATCGATGCGGTGATGGCTGCAGGCTCATCGAGGTCATCGAGATCGATGTCCGCGGCACCGGAAATGATAGGCATGCTGGCGAGGTTTGCGTTGTACGGCGCAGCCTCAGCCGCCTGCTGCTGGGCAGGAGCGCCCCAAAGCGAGCTTTCGGCGGCACGGCGGGCGGCAACGGCCTCCTCGTCCGCGGTCATGGCTTCATCAACGTACGAATTATCGGCAGAAGCGTTCGCGTCCGCCGAGGTAGCGCTGTAGGCGTTATTGACTGCCGCGTTGGCAACGAGTGCCACGAAAGCCGCCGTGCTGCCCGCAGGGGCGGCCTGGGAGCCCGACACGGCGCGTGCCGCGGCGGCGATATCATCGCGATTGAAGGAGCCGGTCTGCCCGCCGTTGGTGAGCTCGTCGATGGCGACTTGATAGACGTCGCGCGAGCGTGCAGGGTCGCAGCTAACCGGCGAATCGTCGTCGAGCATGCTGTCGATCATGGACCAAGCCTCGGCCTCGTCCATAGCATCTGCGGCTCGAGCGATGGTAGGGACACCATCATCGGCATGACGGCGCTGGAACGCACCAGTCAGGCCGGAAAGGAATGCCGAGGTAGACTGCTCCGACTGAGCCTGAGAAGCAGAAGCCGCAGCGTACGGAATCGCATCCTGCTGCTGAGCTGGAATCGAGGCGGTCTTGAACTCGCTTTGATGCTGATTGAGATTGGCGGCACCGCCCATGGCATCGGGCTGGAACAGACGCTCTTCACGCTGCGCACGATACTCGGAGATACCCAGCGAGGCGGCATAGATACCCACGCCCGCCACCGCGCCCACGGCGAAGGGAACTGCACCCGCCACGACCGTCTCGTTCACCGACGAAAACGGCAGCGTCGCGGCATACATAACCACGGGAGCGGCAAGGCCGATCCCGCACGAAAGTCCGGCAAGGACTGCTCGTTGTGTTGCATCAGAAGAAGCCATGAGCTCTCCCCATCTTCCAGCACCCAAATCGCATCATTCAGTTGGCTGCGCGAGAGAAGATGAAGCGGGGCTATGCCCCAAAGCAACGGTATATGGTTCGTTTCATCTGCGTTTTCCGTCGCGAAGCTTAAAAGCTATTATGCGAAACCGCCCTGCCGATTGCAAGCGACGATGTCGGATTGAAACGGGAAACCTGCTGTTCGTCAGTCTTACAGTCAAAAATAAGCGTGGAGCGGCGCTATGGAAAAGGGCCGAGGCTCAAAGCCCCGACCCTTTATCGCATTGATGACTATCGCTGCGCGCGGATGACAACCTAGAACGTCTGCTCGTAGTCGCTGTGTTTTTTGGCCGAACGCACCAGGAACTCCTGGTTGGTGTTGGTGCCCTTAAGACCCTTGATAAACGATGCGGCTGCGCGCTCGGTGTTGTTCATGCCGGCAAGAATGCGACGCAGGCCAAAGACAAACGGACGCATCTGCTCGTCGACCAACAGGTCCTCGTTACGCGTACCGGAGGCAACGGGGTCGATAGCCGGGAAGATGCGGCGGTCGGCCAGGTCGCGGTCGAGCTTAAGCTCCATGTTGCCGGTGCCCTTGAACTCCTCAAAGATGACCTCGTCCATCTTGGAACCGGTGTCGATGAGGGCAGAGGCCAGGATGGTAAGCGAGCCACCGTTCTCGATATTGCGGGCTGCACCCAGGAAGCGCTTGGGCGGATATAGGGCCGCCGAATCGACGCCGCCCGAAAGGATGCGGCCCGAGGCGGGCGCCGCCAAGTTGTAGGCGCGGGCGAGGCGCGTGATGGAGTCGAGCACCACCACGACGTCGCCACCCAGCTCTACGATGCGCTTGGCGCGCTCGATGACGAGCTCTGCCACGCGAGTGTGGTTGTCGGCAGGCATATCGAAGGTCGACGCCACAACCTCACCCTTGATGGAACGCTGCATATCGGTGACCTCTTCGGGGCGCTCGTCGACGAGCAGGCAGATGAGGTGCACCTCGGGGTTGTTAATCGAGATGGACTGGCAGATCTTCTTGAGGATCGTAGTCTTGCCGGCCTTGGGCGGGGACACGATCAGGCCGCGCTGGCCCTTGCCGATCGGTGACACGATGTCGATGGCGCGACCGGTGATGGAATCCTTGCCGTGCTCCATGCGCAGCGGCTCATTGGGATAGACCGGGGTGAGGTCGCCGAACTTGGGGCGGTTGCGAATCTGCTCGGGGTCCAGACCGTTGACGGTCGTGATTTTGGCGAGGCCGGCGCGCTTGTCGCCGCCGCGCGAAGGACGCAGCGAGCCCTCGATGACGTCGCCCGTGCGCAGGCGCGCGGAGCGGATGAGGTAGGCGGGCACGAAGGCGTCGTCGTTGGACTTCATGTAGCCATGGGCGTGGATGATGCCGGAGCTGTCCGGGCGAATCTGCAGAATGCCCTTGATGTCGCGGAAGCCCTCGGCCTTCGCGGCGGTGACGTAGATCTCCTCGACGAGCTCGGCTTTCTTCTTGCCGGTCGTCTCGATCTCGAACTCCTTGGCCTTCTCGCGCAGCTCAGCGACCTTCATGGCAGCGAGCTCCTCGCGCGAAAGCGTGGGCTCGGTGGGAGCGGCATTACGCTCCTTGTTGCGCTGTTTGCGATCGCGCTGGCGGTTGCGGCGGTCGTTGTTGCGCTCGTCCTTGTGCTCGTTGCGCTCCTCGTTGCGCTTGTGCTGGCGACGGTTGGGGCGAGCGCCGTCTTCGCCCTCGGCGGGGGCGGCACCATCGGTTGCGGCGGTGTCAACATTGGCCGCAGCGGTGTCATTGGTCTCGGCGCCAGAATTAACCTGCGCTTCGACATCAGCCTGCTGCTCGGCGGCCTTGGCCTTAATGGACTTCTTGCGACCGCGCTTGGGCTTCTCGGATGCAGGCTGTTCGACGTCCTGGGGCTCGACGACATCAGTCGATGCATCGGCGGTCGTCTCGGCGGAATCCTCGGACGCACCCTTCTTGGCAGCCTTGGCCTTGGACGTGCGCTTAGCAGCAGTACGACGGCTGCGACCGGGACGGACGTCGGCGGGCTCGGCATCGGCGGGAGCGGCCTCGGAAGTCGTAGCATCCTGGACGGGTGCATCGGCAGCGGTTGCAGACTCGGCGGTCGCCGCAGCATCCCGAGCGGCTGCAGCTGCGGCTGCGGCCTTCTCTGCCTCGACGAAGGCCTTGGGCTTGCGACCGCGACGGTGCGGGCGCAAAGCCGGATCGACAACGGGAACTTCGCTGGCCTCGACAGGCACAGCGGGCTCAGCAGGCGATGCGCCCTCCCCTGCCGCGGAACGGACCGAAGCCTCAGTGAGCTCGGGGGCTACCTGTTCCGCAACCTGCTCGGCCTTAGCAGCCGTGCGGCGGCGTGTGCGCGGTGCCGGCTTCTCGGTCGGCAGGTCGGCGGCAGGGGTCTCGGGCACAGACGGAGCTGCAAGCTCGGTCAGAGCCGCGGCCTCGCGCTCGGCAGCACGACGGCGGGCGCGCACCACCTGAGCCTCGCTAATCTGCGCCAACGCACGTGCCTGCGCGACCTCATCGGAAATCGGCGCCGAGGAGTCAGCTGCAACGGTGCGCTTGGCGCGCGTCGTGCGCGTGGTACGGCGCTTGGGCTTGGTGACCTCCTCGCCGTCAGTGGCAGGCTCGGCCGTGTGGCGCGTGAGCTTGGGCTTTGCCGGAGCAGCCTCCTCACCAGTTGCAGGCACGGCCTTCTCAGCCGCCACAGGCATAGGCGTCGAAGCAGCCTTAGGCGTCTCAGGAGCCGAGGCTTGCGCGGGCGCCGCGACCTGGTCCGACGCAACCGGTGCAGCGGGAGCGGCCTGCGTCGTCGTTATTTCGTTTTCTTGCTGTTGATCAGACACAGTGTTTGCTCAACTTTCTTTTCAAGCCCTGTGATCACATGCTCCCTGCATAAACCTTCAGGGCGGCTAAACAGTCTAGTTCCGTTCAAAACAACGAACATCATTGATCTGTATCGAGATGATTGCGTCAACTACGCAGCGTTAGTGTAACACAACCGCCGTCACCTGCAACTTAGTCATCGGGGACGTTCATAAACGACTAGTCAAAAGGGACACTCTTTGTTTGCCACCCACAAATCCGACTGCCTCCGCCAAAACTATGGCGGTTTACTACGATGAATCGCTCAACCGCGACCACTCCGAAACTTGTTGAACTAAAACCGCAGGTAGACGCCTTGCACTTTTTAGCAAAACGCCGGCGTGGTTAGAATTCCTCAATTCATCGTAGTAAACCGGCATAGTTTCGTATTTCCAGCAGTTCCAAATTCATCAATACGTCGGCGTTTGCGAAAAAAGCCCGACCTCCGTGGGAGATCGGGCTTATAGGGCTCAGTTAAACCAAACCTACACGGTCAAATGACCCGCAGGTTACATCTGCTCGGGCGCGGAAACACCAACGAGGGTGAGCACCAGGGCGAGCGTCACGCGGACGGCATCGCAAGCGGCCAGACGGGCACGCGAAAGCTCGGGGTCGACGGGACGACCCTCGCTCGGCAGAACCTGGCAGGCAGCGTAGAAGCTGTGGAAGTCACCGGCGAGCTCCTCGGCAAAGTGCGTCAGACGGAACGGAGCGCGGTCGCGAGCGCAGCTGGCGATCAGCTCGGTAAGCTCGTTAAGCTTGCGCGAAAGGGCGAGCTCGGTCGGGTCGGTCAGCAGCGAGTAATCGACGTTCTCACCGATGGCCTTGGCGGCAACGGCCTTCATGCCCATCTCGTCGGCCTGCTCAGGCGTTACGTCAGCGGCACGGCGCAGGATGGAGCAGACGCGAGCGTGAGCGTACTGCACGTAATAGACCGGGTTGGAGTTGTCGCGCTTCTTAACGGCCTCAATGTCGAAGTCGACCATCTGGTTGGAGCTCTTGGAGATGAGCGTGTAGCGAGCGGCATCGGAGCCGACCTCGTCGACGAGCTCCTGCAGGGTCACCATGGTGCCCTTGCGCTTGGACATACGGACGGGCTTGCCGTTACGCAGCAGGTTGACGAGCTGGCCCAGTAGAACCTCGAACTTGCCGGGGTAACCCAGAGCGTCGCAGACGCAGCGGACGCGCTCGATGTAACCGTGGTGGTCGGCGCCCCAGATGTCGATGACGTGATCGACGCGCTGGAACTTATCCCAGTGATAGGCGACGTCGGAGGCGAAGTAGGTGTACTCGCCGTCGGACTTGATCAGGACGCGGTCCTTGTCGTCGCCCAGATCGGTGGAGCGGAACCACAGGGCGCCGTCCTTGGTGTAGAGGTAGCCCATCTTGTCGAGCTTCTCAAAAGCGCGGTCGACGGCGGAGGTGCCGGCGGTCTCGCCCTCGGTGTCCTTCACATACAGCGAGCGCTCGGAGTACCAACGATCGAAGTCGCAGTTGACGGCATGGCAGAGGTCGCGCATGTTGTCGACCATCTTCACATAGCCGCGCTCACGGAAGCTCTCCATACGCTCCTGCGGATCGGCGTCGACCCACTTGTCGCCGTCGGTGCGCCAGAACTCGGCGGCCTCGTCGATGATGTAGTCGCCGCCGTAGGAGTCCTTGCCCAGAGTCTCGGCAAAGTTGTCCTGATACGGATGGGTCTCGGGATGCTCGTCGTTCTCGTCGGCAACAAAGGCGTCACGGTCGGCGATCAGCAGCTTGTGAGCCTCGTCGATATCAACGCCCTGCTTGGCGATGATGTCGGCAAGCTGCATATAGCGCGTGCTGATGGAGTTGCCGAAGGTGTTCATCTGAGAGCCGTGGTCATTGATGTAGAACTCACGCTGGATGTCGTAACCGGCGTGGTCCATGACGCGGCAAAGGGAATCGCCCAGCGCGGCCCAGCGGCCGTGGCCGATGTGCATGGGGCCGACGGGGTTGGCGGAAACGAACTCGACCTGGGTCTTCAGGCCACCACCGACGTTGGACTTAGCGAAGTCCATGCCCTTCTCGCGAGCCTCGCCAAAGATGGCATTCTTGACGGCAACGGAGAGGTAGAAGTTGATGAAACCGGGGCCTGCGATCTCAACCTTCTCGATCGCGGGATCCTCGGGCATATGGGCAACGATGGCCTCGGCGATCTTGCGCGGGACGCAGTGGGCCAGCTTGGCGGACTTCAGGGCCATGGTAGAGGTCCACTCGCCATGAGAAGTGTCAGCCGGTCGCTCGATAGCGCAATCGTCAAGTTCAAATGCGGAAAGGTCGCCGGCCTCCTGGGCCGCAGCAAGCGCAGCGCGTACCAGCTCTTCAATCTTCTCGGGCATAGATCCTCCTTGTGTTAAAGCCCCCGAGCTCTTGGTCACTCGTAGGGCAAAAGCCAGAGTTTGTAGCACTCTATCACAAGCGACGGACACTGTCGCAGGGTAAAGCCAATCGAAATTGCATATGCACAAAATTGACTACAGCTTGTATGGACTCACTCAAAGATGCCGGTCTGCCTGCAGATTATGCACGCGTTGAAAATGCATAAAGGTGTGGATGAGCTGTGTCTTTTATCGAATACTCTTACCTATCAGAGTTGTGTGCTTTTCCTGCATAAAGTGAGGATTTGCGCACGTCAGCGTGTTATTCTAGACATACGTAAATTCGTATAAGTTGGAGGTAGCATGTTCTCAATCGGTCAACACGTCATTCATCCGGGTCAGGGAGTCTGCACCGTCGTCGGTTTTAGGGACGACACGCCGCAGCCCATGCTGTTGCTCGAGACCAAGCAGGGACATGCGCAGACGATCCTTATGTACCCCGTGGCGCAGGCCGACCGTTTGCACGCTGCCATCTCGCAGCAAGATGCCGAGCACCTGCTGAGCCACTACGACGAGCTGGAGTGCGACACCTTTACCGAGCGCAACAGCTCGCTTGAGGAGACGCACTTTAAGCAGCAGCTCAAGCTGGGCGCGCCCGAGACGGTCCGCGTGGCAAAGACCATGATGCACCGCATTCGCCAGGCCGAGGAAGCCGATAAAAAGCCCAGCTCTTACTATATGCGTGTACTCAAGGAAGCCAAGCGCCGCTCCATCGAGGAGTTCGCCGTGGCATTGGGCGTCACCGAGGAGGCCGCCGAAGCCCGCCTAGCCCAAGCCGCCCTCAACTAACCCATCCGCGCCAAAAACCACCACAAAGGGGACAGGCACCTTTGTGGTGGTTTTTTCGTTCTAGTCGTTCTAGTAGTATTCATTCTTAGCGATACCTGCGAGCACAAGGAGTCTTTTATGGCAGAGCCACTTTCCGCCGGAATCACCCGCGATCGCGCGTTCGAACTGCTCAACGAGCACAATAAGGACCCGTTCCACATCACCCACGGCGAAACGGTCGAGGGCACCATGCGCTACTTTGCGCGCGAGTTCGACCCCGAGAACGAGGAGTTTTGGGGCATCGTCGGTCTGCTGCACGACCTAGATTGGGAGGAGCATGAGGACGACCCCATGAACCACACCATCTATGCGGCCGAGATCCTTGAAGGCGAGGGCGCCTCTCCCGATCTCATTCGCGCCATTCAGACGCACACGTCGGACTTCAACACCTCGCTGCCCAAGCCCGAGCTGCAGATGGAAAAGATCCTGTTTGCCTGCGACGAGCTCACCGGCTTGATCGGTGCTGCCGTCATCATGCGTCCGAGTAAGAGCGTCATGGACTTTACGACCAAGTCGCTCAAGAAAAAGTTCAAGGATAAGCGCTTTGCCGCCGGGTGCTCTCGCGACGTGATTACGCAGGGTGCCGAGATGCTGGGCTGGGAGCTCCCCGAGCTCTTCGACCGTACCATCGCGGCCATGCAGTCCTTCGCCCCCGACCGCGACACCTTTCAGGCTTAATTCCAAAACCATCACAAAGGGGACAGGCACCTTTGTGGTGGTTTTTGTTTGCGCGGGCGTTAGGGGCGGACCTGGCCGGTGCCTCGGAGCTTGTATTTGTAGGTGGTGAGGGCCTCGGCGGCAAAGGGGCCGCGGGCGTGGAGCTTTTGGGTCGAGATGCCAATCTCGGCGCCCAGGCCAAACTCACCGCCGTCGGTAAAGCGCGTGCTGGCGTTGGCATACACGGCCGAGGCATCGACCTCGTCCAGGAAGCGCTCGCAAGCATCCGTGTCCTCTGCAACGATGGCCTCGGAGTGCATCGTGCCGTAGCGGTTGATGTGCGCGATGGCCTCGTCCTCGTTCGCCACGACCTTCACGCTCATCTCGAGCGCCAGATACTCGCGACCCCAGTCCTCCTCAGTCGCGGCAACGTAGTCATCGCCCTCGGCAAGCCCGGCGTCGGCGCATGCGGCGCACGTGGCCTCGTCGCCGTGAATGAGCACGCCGTGGTCATGCAGCACGGCCACGACCGCGGGCAAAAACGCATCGGCCACGGCACGGTCGACCAGCAGCGACTCGGCGGCATTGCACACGCCCACGCGCTGCGTCTTAGCGTTGATGATAATATTGAGCGCTTTATCGAAGTCGGCGGATTCATGCACGTAGATGTGGCAGTTACCCGTGCCCGTCTCGATCACCGGAACGAGCGACTCGCGCACGCAGCGCTGGATCAGGCCCGCACCGCCACGCGGAATGAGCACATCGACGACGCCGCGGAGCTTCATGAGCTCGCCGGTGGCCTCGCGGTCGGTAGACTCGATCATCGACACGGCCTCGCGCGGGAAGCCCTTGGCCTCGAGCGCATCGGCCAGCAGTTCGGCAATCATGGCACACGAGTGATAGGCCAGCGAGCCGCCGCGCAGAATGCAGGCGTTGCCGGTGCGGATGCAGATGCCCGCGGCGTCGGCCGTCACGTTGGGGCGCGCCTCGTACACCATGGCGACCAGGCCCAACGGCACGCTCACGCGGGTGAGGTCCACGCCGCTTGCGAGCACGCGGTGGTCGAGCACGCGGCCGACAGAATCGGGCAGCTCGGCGAGCTTCTCCAGGCCGGCGACCATACCCTCAACGCGCTCGGGCGTCAGCAGCAGACGGTCGAGGAGCCCCGCCGAGGTCCCCGCATCGCGCGCGGCGGACATATCGAGCTCGTTGGCGGCGACGATGGAGTCGATACCGTTGCGCAGCGCTGCGGCCATGGCGCGCACGGCCTCCTGGCGCTGCTCGTCGCTCGCCGTGGCAAGCGAGGCCGACGCTGCCTTAGCGGCAACGGCAAGATCGTGGACATACGTGGCTATATCGACCGACATGGGCGGCCCTTTCTCCTAGAAGTTTGCAACCATGGTAGCCGATTTGCGCATGGCCTCGCCCGCGGCGGTAGAATTGGTCAACCCGAAACACCGCAACGAACGGAAGACTCACATGGCCCTCATCACTTCGTACCACGTCCCCGGCCTGTATGTCGAGGACCACAGCATCGACGTCCCCCTCGACTGGCGCGGCCTGGAGCCGATGCTCCTGGCCGTCGGCAGCACCATGCGCCGCGGCGCTATACCGACACCCATCGCCGGCGCGCCCGAGAGCATCAAGCTCTTCTACCGCGTGGTTTGCGCACCCGACCGCATCAACGACGACCTGCCGCTCCTTCTCTTTTTGCAGGGTGGCCCCGGTGGCGAGAGCCCGCGTCCGCTGTCGCCCACAAGCGATGGCTGGATCGAAGAGGCCGTCAAGCATTTCCGCGTCGTGCTGCCCGACCAGCGCGGTACCGGGCGCAGCAGCTGTGTAGACGGGCGCACGATTGCCGCACTGGGCGAGCGCGCCGAGGCGGCCGGCTCCGATGCTGCCCGCTCGCAGGCGGACTTCCTCAAGCGCCACCTCGCCAGCTCCATCGTGCGCGATTTTGAGTACCTGCGCCTGGTGGGCTTTGGCGGCAGGCCCTGGGTCACGCTCGGGCAGAGCTACGGCGGCTTTTTGACGCTGAGCTACCTGTCGCTCTTCCCCGAGGGCGTGGCGGCAAGCTTTACCTGCGGCGGCATCCCCCACGTACCGGCGAGCGCAAGCGAGGTCTACGCGCACACCTTCCCGCGCATGGCCGCCAAGACGCAGCAGTATTACAACCGCTACCCCGCCGACGTCGAGCGCGTGGCGGCCCTGGCAGATGCCCTCGAGGAGCAAAAGCCCGTGCTACCCGACGGCTCGCCGATGACGGTCGAACGCCTACAGCTCATGGGCAGCGACTTTGGCATGAAGCCGAGCTTTGAGCGCATGCATTGGATTATCGATCATGCTTTTGTTGACGGCGACGGCACGCTGGCCTGCGGCGCCTCGGTATCTGACAGCTTTTTGATGCGCGCCTTCGAGCGCACCAACACGCGCACGAATCCGCTGTACTGGACGCTTCAGGAGTTCATCTACGCCGACGGCGACACCATGCCCATTCGCTGGGCCGCGGCAGAAGAGAAGGCCCGTCGTGCCGAGTTCGACACGCTCACGCGACCGCTCATGTTTACCGGCGAGGCCATGTTCCCGTGGATGTTTGAGCAGATGCCCGAACTTAAGCCCTTCAAGCCGGCGATGGATCTGCTTATGGAAGACACAAGCTGGGACAAGATCTACGACCCGCAGCGCCTGGCGTGCAACGAGGTGCCCCTGCAGGCCGCGGTGTACTTCGATGACATGTACGTGGACTCGGGCATGCAGCTCGATACGCTCAGTCGCGTGGGCAACTCGCATGCCTGGGTGACCAACGAGTTCGAGCACGACGGCTTGCACGGCAGCGTGGTGTTCAAGCACCTCTTCGACGAAGCCCTCAACCGCGGAGACCTGCGCCAGATCTTCTAGCAAAGGAGTGTCCCCGTCTGCCGGCACAATAGGAACGTCCCCAAGTGCCGGCAACGACAATGCCGCTGGTAGAGGACAGAAAGCGAAAACGCCCCTAAGCGAGCAAGGTGACGTGAAAGAGGAGGGCATTGACCTTTTGGTCATGCCCGACGATTGAACGTCAGATTGCCGCTTAGGGGCGTTTGCAGCGTCAATTGGTTAGGCGAACACTATCAAGTTGTCCCTATGGATCGCCGGCTTCTCGGCTAGGTCTGCCAGTAGACGGTTGCTGGCGATCTGGTCCTGGCGGCGGCCGGCGGCAAGCTCCAGCACGTCCGAATCGGCCTCGGCGATACCGCGGGCGACGACCATACCGCTCGGGTCGCACACGTCGAGCACATCGCCCTCGGAAAACACGCCATCGACCTCGTGAATACCCACCGTAAGCAAGGAAGAGCCACGGCTTACCAGCGCCTTCGCAGCACCATCATCGACCGTCACCGAGCCATGTGCCTTGTCACCCAGCGCGATCCACAGCTTGCGCGGCGCAATGTCCAGGCGCTCCGCCGGCGGATCGAACAGCGTGCCCACGCTCTCGCCGCGGGCGAGGCGCACGAGTGCATCGGGCTCCTCACCCGAGCAAATCACGCTCTGAATGCCCGCCGTCATCAGGATGCGGCTCGCGCGAATCTTGGTGATCATGCCGCCCGTGCCCACCGAGGTCGAAGAATCGCCCGCCGAGGCGATAATCTTGGCATCGATCTTATGCACGACAGGAACAAACTCGGCCGTGGGGTCCTCATGCGGATTGGCAGTATAAAGGCCATCGATGTCCGAGAGCGTCACGCACAGATCGGCAGAAACCAGGCAGCTCACAAGCGCCGCCAGTGTGTCGTTGTCGCCAAACTTGATCTCATCGACGGTAACGGTATCGTTCTCGTTGACGACCGGCACCACGCCAAGCTCCACGAGGCGCAACAGGGCGTCGCGCGCATGCAGGTAGGACGTGCGACGGGCCGTGTCGTGGCGCGTGAGCAGTACGAGCGAGGTGAGCAGGTCACGCGCATGAAACTCCTCGTCGTAGGCCGACGAGATGATGCACTGACCAGCCGAGGCGCAGGCCTGCAGGCTCGGCAGGTCGCCGACCGGCTTGCGGTCGAAGCCCAACACGGGATAGCCACAGGCGATAGCGCCCGAGCTCACCACGACCAGGCGCCAGCCAAGCTCGCGCAGCGCTGCGGCCTGGTCGGCAAGTCCGCCGATAAAGGCGCGGTTGACCTTGCCGTCGGCGCCCACCACCGTGGACGAACCGATCTTTACCACCATCGTTTTATAAGAAGTCGTCATACGTCAAACCAATCAACTGTTCAGCGAACGGCCGAGCTGGCGGCCAAGGGAGCGTGACTCGCCCCTACCGCCCAAGGAATTAGTGAGCCCAGGGAAAGGCAGAAGCCGCGGCCATGTTCTTACGCACGAGCTCGTCGCGCACCTGAGCCAGGCCCTGCTCCATGCCCACCACATAGGTCTGCGGGTACAGGAAGCGCTTGAAAGCTGCGTCCAGATGATCGAGCGCCCAAGCACAGCGCTCGCGCGCGTCCTGGATGCTCTCACGCGGAGCCACCGCACTGCCATCGCGCACGATCGGCACCAACAGCTCGCGATACTCAAGTTCGGACACGTCGGTCACCAGGGCGGCATCGTTCACGGCTACGAGGGTATTGCCGCGCGCGGCGCCCTCCCCCGCCAGATGGTCCTCGTCGTAGATCATGTCGCAGACCGGGCCGCCAAAGCCGTCGTAATAACGGCGCACGCGTTGCACACCCGGGATCGTGCGCTTGTAGGGCTGCTCGGAGAGCTTGACAACCGGCGTCCATGGATCTGCCTCGCTCGCACGGCGGGCGGAAAGCTTGTACACGCCGCCCAGCGCCGGCTGGTCGTAACAGGTCGCAAGCTTGGTACCCACGCCAAAGCTGTCGATGGGCGCGCCCTGGTCGAGCAGCGACTGAATCGTGTACTCATCCAGATCGTTGGAAACCGAAATCCCCACATAGGGCAGGTCCTCGGCATCAAAACGGCCGCGCACATACTTGGAGAGCTTGGCGAGGTCGCCGGAGTCGATGCGAATGGCCGACAGGCGCTCGCCCACCGCTTCCATCTCCTTGGCAACCGTAATGGCATGTTCACAGCCCTCGCGCACGTCATAGGTGTCGATGAGCAGCGTACAGTTCTTGGGGCTCGACTTGGCAAAGGCGCGGAAGGCCTCGAGCTCGGAATCGAAGCTCATCACCCAGCTGTGCGCATGCGTGCCAAAGACGGGAATACCGTAGCGGCGGCCGGCGAGCACATTGGAC
Organism: Collinsella sp. AF15-51; assembly: GCF_003462845.1. NCBI lineage: Bacteria > Bacillati > Actinomycetota > Coriobacteriia > Coriobacteriales > Coriobacteriaceae > Collinsella > Collinsella sp. AF15-51. The sequence goes on from NZ_QRYG01000001.1 coordinate 157,809, forward strand.
GTAGAGGAGCAGCCGGCAACGTAGCTCGCGCGCGCGACGGCCAAGCCGCCATCGGGACCCTGAGCGCGGCGCAGGCCAAACTCGGCAACGGGACGGCCGTCCGCCGCCAGCACCACGCGCGCCGTCTTGGTGGCGACAAGCGTCTGGAACCCAACGATGTTGAGCAGCGCCGTCTCAAGCAGCTGGCACTCCAGCGCGGGGCCGGTGACGCGAACCATGGGCTCGCGCGGAAAGACGAGCTCGCCCTCGGGCACGGCGTCGATGTTTACATGCGCACGAAAATCGCGCAGGTAGTCGAGGAATCCAGGCTTGAACATCGCGCCGCCGGCCGGGGCCTGGAGCGAGGCGAGGTAGTCGATATCCTCGGGCGTAAAGCGCAGATTCTCGACCAGCTCGGGCAGTTCGGCGGTGCCGCACATGACGGCATAGGCGCTGCCAAAAGGATGGTCGCGGTAAAACGCGGTAAAACAACCCTGCTCATTGGCCTTGCCGCTCTCCCACAGGCCCTGGGCCATAGTGAGCTCGTACAGATCGGTGAGCATTGCAATGTCGGTGGGATGCGAGATGTCGGTCAAAGCCATGGGGCGACCTTTCGGATGCGTTGTGCAGAGGTTGAGGGTTGGAAAAGGGCAGAGTGTTCGGGCATGGCACCCAGCGCGAATGGGCTAGAGCAGGCCCATGCTGGTCAGGATCGTGTAGCCCATAAAGATGACAAACGCGATGAGGGCAAGGACAATGATGATTTTTTGAGCCGGCGCCATGCCAGGGATCTCGTTCTCGCCCGTAGGCTCCTTGGAGGTAACCATGCGCTTGGCAAAGGTCATCTCGTCACGGCTCGGCTTGGGCTCGACGGACTTGGAACGAGCGACCTTTTTAGGCTGAGGTTTAGGTGCGGTGGGCGCGGGCTTCGCGGCGGCGGGCTTGGGCGCGGGGGCGACGTTCGCGGCGGCCTCCTCGGCCTTCGCACGCTCGGCACGCAGGGCGGCCAGCTCCTCACGCTCGCGGCGTGCCTCTTCCTGGGCCTCGCGACGAGCTTTCTCGGCGCGGAGCTCTTCCAACTCGGCGCGTTCCTCGGCAGACAGTGGTTGGGACTCAAGCTTGGCCATGGTACAGCCCTTTCTTTTAAAAAAAGCCGCCGACACAATGTCAGCGGCTTATCAAATCCAAGGGTGGAGACGAAGGGAGTCGAACCCTCGGCCTCTGCCATGCGACGGCAGCGCTCTCCCAACTGAGCTACGTCCCCAAGACAAGTTGATATTTTACCTACGGCTCGCCAACTGTCAACGCCCAATACCCAGTCTTTTTGGGACGCGGCTATTTTGACAACTTTTCGAGCAGGCGATCCTCTCGATGATTTTTTAATCCCCGTCCCAGAAAAATCATCGGCGAGCGCACTACTTTGCGCTGGTGAGGACGCCGGTGGTGTCGAACGCCGGGGTGAAGCTCTCGTCTACCGCTCCGCCTTCTTGCCAAAACATCGTCGTAAAGCCCAGGTCGTCGGCATGGTCGAGCACCTGCTCGTACTCCTCGCGCGTCACGGCGCGCGCCAGGTCGCCGCCTTGTTCGCACATGAGGGCATTGGGCGTGTACTGGTTCATGACCGAGATCGGCACGTCGCCCACCGTCTGCCACACCAGGTCCAACACGCGGCACGAATCGTCCGCATGCCCCGGCAGCACCAGATGACGCACGATTATGCCGCGCCTCATGAGCCCGTCCTTGTCTACCAGCTCTCCCCCGCGGCGCTCAATCTCGCGCGCCATCTGGGCCAGACCCGACACGGCCACGCGCGGGTAGTCCTTAATATGAGAAAGCGACTGCGCAAGCCCGGCATCGGCATATTTAAAGTCCGTAAGCCACACGTCGACCAGGTCGCCCAGCGCTGCCACGGCACTCGCGCGCTCGTAACCACTCGTGTTGTAGACAATTGGGATGACCAGTCCGCGCTCCCGAGCTGCGGCAATCGCGGCCGGCAGCAGGTGAGCATAATGCGTCGCCGTCACCAGATTGATGTTATTGGCACCTTGGTCCTGCAGCTCCAGCATAATCTCGACCAGGCGCTCGGGCGAAATCTCAAGCCCAAAATTGCCCGTCGAGATCTCGTGGTTCTGGCAATAGATACATTTGAGCGAGCAGCCGCTAAAGAAGATCGTGCCCGAACCGGCCTCGCCCGAGATAGGCGGCTCCTCCCACATATGAAGCGCCGCGCGGGCCACCTTGAGCGTGTCATCGGCACCGCATACGCCGTGCGCACCCTCGTCGCGCACCGCACCGCAACGGCGCGGACACAAATGGCAGGCGGGCGAAAAAAGTTCGGTCAACGGCGTCGGCATAAAAACATGCTCCAAAACAACGATTCAGCAGCTCAAACGTAAAGGGACCAACCGCACAGACGGCTCGAGCCCAAGGCGCCGTAATCGTCCGACACGATTTTTGTAATGTCAAGACTGGAATCGATAAAGTGCCGCTTTATGATGTAGGTATTCCGCCCCCCGCGGAGCAACTGGGTGAACCGTCGCGTTTATTTAGGGAGCCCACACAGTCGTACCTAGTACAGGTATCCTTCGTTGTTAAGGACGCTGGAACAGTCGATGAGGGCACCCACCTGTTTTAGGTGGGTTCATTTTCGTAACGTGGGGGGTGGTTTTTATTTGCCGAAAACCACCATTACAGCCCATATGGATCCCCGCCGGTATCCCGACAATCCATCGACAACATCCCAATATCTGGTAAGCGCGTGATTATCGCTGCGTGCAATTCCATGCACCCCCCTTGGTCGAGTATCATGGTTCGGCTATGCCCTTTGCGCTTAGCAACCTTTGACCTTTTCCTTCGACGCTTGGCGGTTTTTAGATTCATGGCTTCATCCCCGAGCTACATACCGTATCTATGCGTGGCAGCGGCGGCCTTTATCACGACCTTCCTCACGGTGCCCCTGGTCAAGCGCTTGGCAATTAAGCTCGACGCCGTCGACTATCCTTCTAAGCGCCGCATCAACACCAAGCCCATCCCGCGTTTGGGCGGAACGGCGGTGTTTTTGGGCCTGGTCGTTGCCTGTATTGTGCAAATCCTAGGCACCTGGTACCTGGGTTGGCCGCCCGTTTTGGTGCCCCACCCCCGTCTGCACATCAGCTACCCCATACTTGCGTTTTCTTTTACCGTCATCTTTGCGACCGGCGCTATCGACGACGTCTTCCAGCTCAAGCCCAAGCAAAAGCTAGCCGGACAGGTCCTCGCCGCGCTTATCGCCTGTATCGGCGGCCTGCGGATCGGCGTCATCGTCAACCCGTTTGCCCCCGGCGAGATCATGCTCGGATGGCTCGCCTACCCCATCACCGTGATCTATCTGGTGGCATTCACCAACATCATTAACCTCATCGACGGCCTCGACGGCTTGGCCACGGGCATCTGCGGCATCGCGTCGTTCACCATGTTTTCGATGGCCGTTCTCTCGGGCCGCATCGACGCCGCCGCGCTCTCCATTGCGCTCTTTGGCGCTTGCCTGGCCTTTTTGCGCTACAACTTCAACCCCGCAAGCATCTTCTTGGGCGACTCGGGGTCGTTGCTTCTGGGCTTTGCACTGGGCTCCATCTCGCTGCTCAACGTGAGCCGCACCGCCGCGCTCACCTCGCTTATCATCCCGCTCATCGTTGCCGGCGTGCCCATCATCGACACGTTTAGCGCCATCGTGCGCCGCAAGCGCGCCCACATTAGCATCGGGCAGGCCGACAAGGGCCACATCCACCACCGCCTGATCCAAGAGGGCTACAACCAAAAGCAGGCAGTGCTCCTCATCTACGCCTGGTGCATCATGCTTTCGGCCGGCGCCGCCGCGATTAACCAGGTCGAGGTGCCCATGCGCGTGCTCATCTTTACCGTACTCGCCATTGGCTCGGCGGCCTTTGCCAAGCACCTGCACCTGTTTGAGCCCGTGCTGCGCCACCATTACAACAAGCGCACGCACGAGGACGAGCTCGTCACCCCCGACGATCCCGCCTTTAAGCAGGAGGAGCAGGCGGCAGAAGAACGCAGGGAGGAGCGCCACCACAGGCGCTAGGGTAAGCTGCCGAGGCTGCGCCCAGGCGCCGCCGGCCAAACGCGCAGCCACGCCGCGCCCATCGCACATGCCGCCGCTCTCCCGCCCCTCGCGTACTTACGCCCCGACCCTCCAATAAACGCGTTATCATCTTGACCCATGAACATACGTTAGGAGCAATCATGCCAAACGAGAACAGCTACGAAGTCGCGCTGCAAAAGAGCAACGCCATTCGCGAGGGCCTGGCCAAAACGCCCGAGAAGTTCACCATGCTCACCGGCGACCGCCCCACCGGCCGTCTGCACCTGGGTCACTACTTCGGCACCCTCAAGGGCCGTGTTGAGCTGCAGAACATGGGCGCCAAGACCAACGTGCTCATCGCCGACTACCAAGTCATCACTGACCGCGATACGACCGAGCACATCCAGGACAACGTGTACAACATGGTCATGGACTACCTTGCCTGCGGCATCGACCCCGACAAGACCATGATCTACGCGCACTCCGCCGTACCCGCCGCAAACCAGCTCATGCTGCCGTTCCTGTCGCTGGTCTCCGAGGCCGAGCTGGCGCGCAACCCCACGGTCAAGGCCGAGATGGAGGCCTCGGGCCACGAGCTCACCGGCCTTCTGCTCACCTACCCGGTGCACCAGGCCTGCGACATCCTGTTCTGCAAGGGCAATGTGGTGCCCGTCGGTCGCGACCAGCTGCCGCACATCGAGCTCACCCGCACCATCGCCCGCCGCTTTAACAACCGTTACGGCAAGGTGTTCCCCGAGGTCGACGCGCTGCTGTCCGAGACCCCGCTGCTGCCCGGCCTGGACGGGCGCAAGATGAGCAAGAGCTACGGCAACGCCATTAACATCTCGATGACCGCCGAGGAGACGGCCAAGCGCATCAAGAAGAGCCAGACCGACTCCGAGCGCATGATCACGTTCGATCCCGAGAATCGCCCCGGCGTGTCCGGCCTGCTTTCAACCGCCGCCATCTGCACCGGCCGTTCCGAGGTCGAGATTGCCGAGGAGATTGGCATGGGCGGCTCCGGCCAGCTCAAGAAGTACGTGACCGAGGCCGTCAACGAGTACTTCGCGCCGATCCGCGAGCGTCGTCAGCGCTATGAGAACGATCTGGACTATGTGAAGGACGTGCTGCACGAGGGCAACCGTCGCGCCAACGAGATTGCCGAGCAGACCCTGGCCGAGGTTCAGGACGCCATGGGCATGGTGTACTAGGCAAAGCGCCTTCGCACAACATAGACGGTGAGGCTGAATCCTCACCGAAACAGGAACAGGCCCGCTGGCAGATAGTTGCCAGCGGGCCTGTTCCCGAAGTACACCGTTGAATCGCACAGAGGGGAGGAATGCGAATCAAACTCAACAGGGCAGGCTTTTTCATCGCCTATTGCCTGCTCCGTTGCTGAAAACAATATAGTTCACCGTGGTTTACTTTGCTGCGACAAACCGCGCCGCCATACCTTCTCCATAAGTTAACCTCGGTAAACCTGCCAAAACCACCACAAAGGGGATAGGCACCTTTGTGGTGGTTTAAGCCACGGCAGAGCCGCTAGAGCCCTGCAGGCCAGCGACAGGCGGCCAAGTCGACGTGCATGTCGTCCTTAAACGCCACACCCTCCCCTAGCAAAAGCTCACGTTGAGCATCGGGACCGCCAAAAGCAAAACCATCGCATATGCGGCCATCGGCAAACACCACGCGGTGACAGGGAATCTCGCCGGGGCGCGGATTGCCATGCAGGGCATACCCCACGTACCGCGCACTTCGTGGACGTCCAGCAAGCAGCGCCACCTGACCATACGTGGCGACCATCCCCTCGGGAATCTGCTCGACCACCTCGTACACCCGCTCAAAAAAGCCCTCAGACGCCATTGCTCGCTCCCTTCCACCCGGAATAGCATAAACCACCACAAAGGTGCCTGTCCCCTTTGTGGTGGTTTTGGCAGGTGGGCTAGTTAACGGGCTGGAAGAAGGCTACGGCTACGGCGCCGGGGCCTACATGGGTGCCGATGGTGGCGCCGATGGTGTGAACGGGCAGTTCGCCCTCGGTGTGGCCAGCCCACAGTGCCGCGCTGTCCTCGATATACTTCTTGAGCACCGCATCCGAAAGGCCCGTATAGCCGAGCGCCAGCGGCATGGAAAAGTCGATGCCGCCCGCCTTTTCGACCTTCTGGTTGAGCAGGTTACGTCCGTTCTTGGAACCGCGCGCCTTGCCCAGCTGCACGATCAGACCGTCCTCGGCAGCCACCACGGGCTTTACGTTGAGCAGCGTACCCACGGCACCGGCCGCAGCAGACAGGCGACCGCCGCGCACCAGGTACTCCAGCGTCTCGAGCAGGCCGATGACGACCACGCGGTCGCGCACGGCCTCGACAGCCGCCGCAACCTGAGCCGCGCCCTGGCCCTCGTCCACCAGGCGCAGCGCATACTCGACCAGCACGCGCTCGCCCAAGGTCACGTTATTGCTGTCCACGACGAACATGTCGCCGCCCGGCGCCTCGGCAAGTGCCGTACGAGCACTCTGGTTGGTGCCCGAGAGCTTGGCGCCCACGGTAATAATCACGGCCTCATCGCCGGCCTCACGCGCTTCGGCAATCGCCTGCGAAAAGGCGTACGGGTTGACCTGACCGGTCTTGGGCAGCTCATCGCGCTCCACAAGCATCTCGTAAAAGCGCTGGTGATCGATGTCGACGCCATCCATATACACATCGGTGCCAAAGGTGACGGACAGCGGCAGAACACGCAGAGCGGGGTGCTCCGCCGGCGACATATCGCTTGCGGAATCGGTAATAATGCGGACGGACATAACGAATCCTTTCTTGCGCAGGTCCCGCGCAGGGAATTTTGACAGCAATGCCCCGGCACGGCATACGCGCCCAAACGGGACTATGCAGTTTTTAATGGGAAGCAAATGCCTTGGCGGCCTTAGATCTCACGCAGGGTGTTGAGAATCGTACGCAGCGATGCATACATCTGCTCGCGCTGCTCCACGCCCATGGCCTTGCCGGTGGTATCGAGCACCTCGCGAATGATGCGATCGGCCTCGCTCATGCTCTCGCCGCCCAGGGCAGTCAGGCGCACCGGAGCACGATACTTGACGGCCGCATCACCCGAGTCGTCAACCTCGACGTAGCCGCCCTCCTCCAGATGTGCCAGTGTGCGCGAAACGGCGGCACGGGTAACGCCGGCCATGCGGGCGAGGTCGGCGCCAGTCAGGCCGTCCTTGCTGCGCTCAAGATAGTACAGGCACATAACGTCGGAGCCCTTGAGGCCCAGCCTTGCGCCTTCGGACGTCTTGATACGCTGAATCTCCTTGTAGAGGCCGCTGATCAGTCCGACAAAGTCCTCAAAACGTGTCTCGTCGTTCTGCTGCATGGTGACGACCGCCTTTCGCTTACATGATGCTAACGGGTAAACATCTTAGCCGCACAAGGCAACACCCGTACCCAAATATCCCATTTGTTAACCCATCAACATAAAAACCACCACAAAGGGGACAGGCACCTTTGTGGTGGTTTGGGGCATCGAGTTTGATCCGCAGACTTCGCTACAGCCCCACGCAAGGATTGTCGCGGGTCACAAGCGTTTTAACGACAACCGTCGCTCCCAGATAGCGCTCGAGCAGCTCGGCTAAGCGATCGATCGCGGCCTGGCAATCCCCCATCCGCTCGGGCTCCACGCACTCAATCGCCAGGAAAGCATCGGCCGAATCATCGGACAACGCCGTTCGAACGCCATCGCGCCAGTTCCAGCAGCGGCATACGGCGCCCGCATCATCGATGTAGGCGAGCTCGCCGGGCAGCGTCGGGTCATCTGTCTCCTCGCCAAGCGGCAGAAATGAATCGCCACCGTCGGTCACCTTCAGGCAAAGGTCTCCCTCAATCGCGTGCAAATCCTCGCCGCCTACGGGCAGCGCGTAGGACAGCGACACCGTGTTGTAGATGTCCACCGCGGGCGTAATGTGGCCCACCGGCTTTCCTTTGAGCACGCGCTTGAGCAGGTTCTCAATTGAGCAACGCGCGCCCTTCTTGGTCTTGAATAGGCGATATGCCTCGCGCCATGCCTTAACCGGCGCATTCTCGCTGATGGTATCACTCGTCAGGTGACGCTCCGCATCGATATTGGCGCGGTCGAGCAACGCGGCAATCGCATCAACGTCCTCTTGAGGAATCTGAGCCGCGGGCTTCATGCCCTTTACGACCACAACACCGACAGCCGCCTGCGGAAATAGCTCCCAAAACGAATCCTCGGCAACGAAACTCTTCATGTGCTCTCCCTTCATAGCATGCGCCCGAGCCCGGGTGCCTAAACAAAAAGCGCCCTTACGACGGCCACCTTCAAAGTCCTACGGTGCCGCCACAAGAGCGCTTACGCTGCCCCCATCCGGAGAAGGAGGCGATATGTCAGGCGTATTGTAACCCGAGTCATTCGCCCAAGCAAAACCGCCACAAAGGTGCCTGTCCCCTTTATGGTGGTTTTGGGTCTGAGGCGACGCTAGTGGCGAAGTCCCAGCAGGCCGTGGCCGCGATGACGGGCGTCGGCGTGCACCTGAGCATGCGGACCGGCGGCCTTGACGGATTCGGGCAGGTGCGAGTACTTCTTCTCGAAGTTCTCCTCGAACATCACGGCCAAGTTGTGCGCGGCCTCGTCGTAGCGAGCGGTGCTCTGCCAATACTGGCGCGGCACCAGGATGCCGTCGGGTACGCCGTGGCACGTGGTGGGAATGTCGACGTTAAAGATGTCGTCGTGCACGAACTCGCTGTCCTCGATGGTACCGTCGAGGGCGCGGGCCACCAGGGCGCGCGTGTAGGCAAGCTCGATGCGATGACCCACGCCGTAGCCGCCGCCGATCCAGCCGGTGTTGACCAGGTACACACGCGTGCGGCCGTCGGCGATGCGCTCACCGAGCATCTTGGCATAGACCATGGGGTCGAGCGGCATAAACGGCTCGCCAAACAGCGAAGAGAACGTGGGCGTGGGCTCGGTGACGCCGACCTCGGTGCCGGGGATCTTGGCCGTAAAGCCCGTCACAAAGTGATACATGGCGGAGTCGGCCGTCAGGCGCGAGATGGGCGGCAGCACGCCAAAGGCATCGCAGGTCAGGAAGAGCACGACGCTTGGAGTGGTGCCCATGCCCTTGGTCCACGCGTTGGGAATGTGCTCCACAGGGTAGGCCACGCGCGTGTTGTGCGTGACCGAGACGTCATCGTAGTTGGGCTTGCGGCTCTCGTCGAGCACCACGTTTTCGCAGATCGCGCCAAAGCGGACGGCGTTGAAGATCTCAGGCTCGTGGAACGCGTCCAGGCCCTCGCATTTGGCGTAGCAGCCACCCTCGATGTTGAAGATGCCCATGTCGGACCAACCGTGCTCGTCGTCGCCGATCAGTAGGCGCGTGGGGTTGGCCGAAAGCGTGGTCTTGCCGGTGCCGGACAGGCCAAAGAACACGGCGGTCTCGTGCGTGACAGGATCCATGCTGGCCGAGCAGTGCATGGGCAGCACGTCGTCCTCGACGGGCAGCAGGTAATTCATGACGCTAAAGATCGACTTTTTAATCTCGCCGGAGTAGCCGGTGCCGGCGACCAGAATCACGCGTTCCTGGAAGTTGATGACCACGGCGGCGCTGGAGTTGAGGCCCTTGATGGCAGGGTCGCACTGGTAACCGGGCGCTGCGAGTACGCAGAAGTCGGGCTCGCCGGTGCGCGCGATTTCGCGGGCAAGCGGGCGGGCGAGCATCTGTTTAATGAAGAGTGCCTGGCTGGCGCGCTCGCAGGCGACGAGCAGTCGGCGCGTGTGGTTGCGGTCGGCGCCGGCCATGCCGCGGGTGACGAACACGTCGCGCTCGTTGAGGTAGTCGACGATGCCGGCCTTGATGGTCTCGTAGCTCTCGATCGAAAGCGGTCGGTTGACGGCGCCCCAGGCGATCTTGTCGTGCACGTCGGGCGTGTCAACGATAAAGCGGTCATTGGGGGAACGGCCAGTGCGCTCCCCCGTCTCGATCACCAGCGCGCCGTTGGATGCCATGTGGCCTTCTTCGCGGCGGATAGCGTGCTCGACGAGCTCCGCGGCGGGTAGATCGACCAGCAGACGGGGCTGATTCTCGGCGGGATCTTCGACCAGCGTAATGCCAAAGTTGGACAGAACTTCTGCAGGGGTAACACCTGGCATGGGGCCTCCTTTAAAAGCGCGACACGTGGACGAGGCGCGCACTTTACTCACGTAAAGCCCGTTGTACCCGATATGCAAAAACGTTTTTGCGGCAAGGGCGAAGCGCCCGCCCAACGGTCAAAAATCGCAGGCAAGCGGCCTAGTCGTTAGGGACACTCTTGAACAGGCAACAACCAAGGAGCGACCCCGGATGCCGGCACTTAGGGACGTTCCCAAAGTGCCGGCACATAAGGAACGTCCCCAAATGCCGTCTACTGAATGGCGCCGCCGAAATTATCGAACAACCTGTTCAAAAACACGAACGAACACCGTCGCGTCTATACTAGAGCGTAGCAATAGAAAGGACTCCGCTTTGAGCATCACGCCCATCGATAGCATTCGCCGCGCCATCGCCCGCCGCAATGGCGTCGCCGACCCCACCGTATCGGACGGGGCGCACGGGCAGGGCGGACGCATCGAGAACGGCCTGTTCCCCGCATCGCACACCGCCGAGGAGCTCGCACGAATCCAAGAGCTAAGCCAGCGTAACGCCGGCGGTCCCGACAGCAGCCAGGCCACACGCCGTCGCCGCGAGCGCGATCGCCAGCCCGGCCCCATCCACCGCATGGTCAATGCCTGGTGGAACCGCCTGCTCGGAGCCGTCTACGGCGGCGGCTTCTCCACGCAAGAAGCCGAGTACGAAGATCACGCCACCCGTCGCGACTACCTTTGGAATACCCTGGGCACCGCCGTGTGGGGCATGGTGTTTCCGTTGCTCACCATCGTGTCCACACAGCTCGTGGGCGCCGAGGAGGCTGGCAAATTCTCCATCGCCTTTGTCACCGGCACGCTCATCATGATCGCGTGCAACTACGGCGTGCGCAATTTCCAGGTCTCGGACATCGACGAAAAGACGTCCTTTGCCTCTTACCAGCTCAACCGCTGGATCTGCGGAGCGCTCGCGCTGGCATGCGGCCTGGTATACAGCAGCGCCCGCGGCTACGATGCGCAGATGGCCACAATCGGCCTGGGCGTCTACCTGTATAAGGTGATCGACGGCATTGCCGACGTGTACGAGGGACGCCTGCAGCAGGCCGACAAACTCTACCTGGCCGGCATGAGCCAAACGCTACGATCCGTCGGCGTCATCGCGGTCTTTAGCGTGGCACTGTTCCTCACGCGCAGCATGCCCATCGCCGCCATGGCCATGGGCATCGCCGCGATTGCCTCGCTCGTGCTGGTCACCGCCCCGCTCGCCCTGCTCGAAACCGAAAAATCACGCCGTATGAGTCTGCGCGAGGCTGGTCACCTGTTTATCCAGTGCGCCCCGCTCTTTGGTGCGCTGTTCCTGTTCAACCTCATCGAGAGCATGCCCAAGTTCGTGATGGAAGGCACACTGGCCTACAAATACCAGCTGTACTTTAATGCACTGTTCTTTCCAGCGCAGGCTATTTTGTTGAGCATTGGATTTATCTATAAACCGCAGCTCCTACGTCTGTCGAGCATTTGGGCGAATCCGCGCAAGCGTCGCCGCTTTGACTTGATTATTGTTGCCGTTATGGCACTGATCGTGGTCATTACCGGAGCGTGCGCCGCATTTATGGCAGGCCCCGGCATCCCCATCATGAGCTTTATGTACGGCCTCAACTTTGAGCGCTACCGCACGCTGGCACTGCTAATGGTTGTCGCCGGCGGCGTCACCGCGGCAATCGACTTTATCTACGCCATCATCACGGTGTTGCGCCACGCCGGCGATGTCACCAAGATCTACCTGATCTGCTTCGCCGTAAGCGTGGTGCTGCCGGTGATCCTGATTAAGCTGCTGGGTCTGATGGGCGCCGTGGTGAGCTACCTAGCCATCATGGCCCTACTCCTGGTGCTGCTGATAATCGAGTACGCCCACATCCGCCAGCGCATCGAGCGCGACCGCAACCCCTACGGCGCCTAATTAGCTGCCCCGGTCACCGGAATTTGCGATGGAATCGCCCCGGCTGGGGTCTCGTTGAAGACAATATGCATTACGTAAAACTAAGTGAGTAGATTTTTACCGAATCCCTGACCACACCGACAGAGCACAAGTCTGTGACCTGCGGTTTTATTGAGGCAAATATGTTGGGTGCTCGGCATTTCCAAAAAAGTCTACTCACTTAGCCAGCGGGCAGCCAAATGATTATTTAATCCCCGTCCCAGAGAAATCAATTAGCGGGCAGAAGGGCAAGAGTAGTCAAAAAAGCCCCGTCCCAAATTAGCTACCACTTGCACCGATTATTCGCCCGGGTTGATGTTCGCGTAGAACTCCGCCCCATCATCGAGCCGCAGGATGCCCACGCGACCGAACTCGGAGCCGGTGGCGGCGGCGCAGTCGATGTCGATGCGATCGGGCACGCCGGCGGTATCCTCGCCACCCAGGCGCACAATCTGCCCGCGGCCCGACTCCTCATCGAGCCCCGCCAGGCCGCCAACCTCGCAATAGCGCCCAAGCGACACCGTGGGCGTGTGGCCGCTCACCACGACCGGGCCCTCGCCCTCGGCAGAAAGCAGTCCCGTCGGCGCATCCCAATAGCCGTGACGAATCCACAGCAGGTCATCGGACGACTGCACGGCGAGCATTTGCCGCAGCAGCTCGCTATCGGCATCGACCGCTCCCCTGCCGTCACCGCAATCGACACCATGCTCAAGCAAAAACGCGCGCGCCGCCTCGGTCTGGATGCCGGCATGCACCAGCAGGTACGGGCGCTCCTCGGTCTCGGCCACCGCGTAGAGCGGCAGCGTGGCCATCCATCGCACGAGCTCCTCGTATGCCTCAAATTCCATGTCGTTGAGCTGCTCGCTCGTCGTCCAGCCACCGTTGATATCCCAGGTCTCGGCATCGAGCGGGTCCTGGCCAATGATGGCATCGAGCATGATCTGCTCGTGATTGCCCTTGAGCACGTGGGCGTTGGGCAGCGAGCGCACGAGCTTAATAACGCCGACCGGATCGGGCCCGCGATCGATCATGTCGCCCAGCACGTACAGCGTGTCGTCGGACGTCAACGAGATCTTAGACAGGGCCTCGTCAAGCGCACGCACGTGCCCGTGAGCATCAGATGTCACATAGATCGCCATGGTACGCCTCTCCTTGCATTGCGGTCTAAGCCCGGCGCCGCAACTAAAACTTCAAGTTGAACTTAAACGTTACCCATTGTACTCCGTTGCAATAAAGCTGGAAAGGGTTTCCGAGCAGAGGCAAAGACGGCAGCCGTCTATGACGATATCGCGCACGCCCGTAATCCGCCCCCATAAACCCACCACCTTTGGGTACAAATAACCGCAGACAACTGACCGTGCCACGCCAACCACCCAGGAGCGGACACTATCCATGAACCAGATACTTCTCTTTATCGGCCTCGTCATCATTTTGTGCCTGACCATCAAACCCGTCGGCAAAAAACTCCCCTTCCCCACCCTCCTCATCTTTATTGCGCTCGGCATGCTGCTCGGCGTCAACGGTCCGGCGCACATCGACTTTAGCGACTACGCGCTCACCGAAACCGTCTGCAGCACGGCGCTGCTGTTCATCATGTTCTACGGCGGCTTTAACACCAACATCGACCGTGCCAAACCCGTCGCCGCGCCCGCTGTGCTGCTGAGCACGCTCGGCGTTATCGCCACCGCCGGCATCACTGGCGTGTTCGCACACTTCGCACTGGGCTTCGACTGGATCGGCGGCCTGCTGCTGGGCTCGGTCGTGGCGTCGACCGACGCGGCGAGCGTCTTTAGCGTGCTGCGCGAGCACAACCTGTCGCTAAAGGGCGGCACCGACTCGCTGCTCGAGGTCGAATCGGGCTCCAACGACCCCGTCGCCTACATGCTCACCGCGGTACTCGCCACCCTCGCGGCGGGTGGCAACATCGACATTCCCGTGCTGCTGGCCAAGCAGATCATCCTGGGCGTGGGGCTGGGCCTTGCCATCGGCTGGATATCCAGCCGCCTGATTGAGCGCGCACACGCAACGGCCGAGGGCGCGCAGACTATCTTTTTGTTCGCCGTGGCGATCGTCGCCTACGCACTGCCGAGCTACCTGGGCGGCAACGGCTTTTTGGCCGTATACCTGGCAGGCATTGTGCTGGGCGCGAGCGACATCACCGGCAAGGTCGAGATGGCGCACTTCTTTGACACCCTTACCGAGATGGCCGAGATGACGATCTTCTTCTTGCTCGGCCTGCTCGTCACGCCCGCGCGCCTGCCGCAAATGCTGCTACCCGGCCTGGCGCTCATGGCGTTTATGCTCTTTGCGAGCCGCCCCATCGCCGTCGGTCTGCTGCTGGCGCCCTTTAAGACGAGCCCTCGCCAGGTTGCGCTCGTAAGCTGGGCGGGCTTGCGCGGCGCGGCTTCGGTCGTCTTTAGCCTCTTTGCTGTGGTGGCCGGCGTTCCCGGCGGACACGACCTATTTGACCTGGTGTTTGTGATTGCCGTATCGAGCATTGTGGTGCAGGGTTCGCTACTGCCGGCGGTGGCGAAGAAACTCGATATGATCGATGCGGCCGGCGACGTGCGCCGCACCTTTAACGACTACCACGACGAGGACGGCATGTCGTTTGTAAAGCTCAAGGTGGGCGCTGGCCATCCGTTTGCCGGGCGCTCGCTCGCCGATATTGGCAGCGCGACGGACATGCTCGTGGTCTTGGTGCTGCGCGACGGGGCACACCCGGTACTGCCCAACGGCGATACCGTCATCGAGGAAGGCGACCTTCTGGTGATGGCAGCCCCAACGTTCGAAGAGCGTGCCGAGGTTACGCTGCGCGAGGTCACCGTGACGCCCCACGGTCGCCTGGCCGGTCAGCGCCTGCGCGACGTGCCGCAGGGCAAGCACCCGTTTATCGTGGTGATGCTCAAGCGCGACGGCCAAACCATCATCCCCGATGGCAACACCCTAATATACGCCGGCGACGAAGCCGTCATCGCCACGCTAGCTTCCTAGCAGCCCGTCCCTCTTCAGCTACTAGCTGTCACCCACAGCAAAGTCGCGGAGGTCGAGGCCTTCGCGTTCGGCTCGGGCTAGGAGCTCTTGGGGCGACTCGTCCTCGATATCCATCACGTCGAGCATGGCAGCGGGAAAGCCCACGCCAGCCGCGCTCCCCGCGTAGTCGAGCAAGCCCTCGCGCAGCTGGTCTACATCAACTTCAATCTTCACGGTGAATCCTCCTACCGGGCAATCGCGGCCGGACAAACCGCACGTCCCAACTGATGTGCAATAAACTCCAGATACGGCCATAATAAAATAATGAACATCAGGGAGGTTACGGATGATGGACAAGCTCACTGCCATGACAGAACAAGTCAGAGATTTTTGTGATGCGCGCGATTGGCGCAAATATCACACTCCAAAGGAACTTGCCATCGGCATAGCGACAGAGTCCTCCGAACTCCTTCAGCTTTTCCGCTTTATGAGCGACAAGCGCATTGCAGAAATGTTCGATAGCCCTGATCAGCGCCAAGCCATCGAAGACGAAGTTGCCGACACGCTCCTCTTTCTCCTACGTTTCGCCGATCTAAACGGAATCGACCTCCCAAAGGCGCTCTCGTCCAAACTCAAACGCAACGGCGAGCGCTATCCCGTCGACACCAGCTCCAGCGAATACAGAAAGGCGGCCCACCATGAGTAATGAGTTCGCCCTTCGACAATACACGCTTCCCCTCCCCCAACCCTTCGAGGCAAGCGAATCGCTGCAGGACTTTGGCACGCCAAAGCCCGGATTCCACCATGACGAGAGTTGGCCCGTTCTCTATATTCTGACCAACAGTAAAAACAAAACGGCGTACATCGGTCAAACGACCAATTATCGACGCCGCATGAAGCAACACGCCGCAAACGTGGACAAAGACTTCGACCGGACCCTCCTGATTGACAATCCAACCTTCAATCAGTCAGCAACATTTGAGTTTGAGAATCGACTTATCGAGCTGTTCTGCGCTGACGAAAAATACCAGGTAACCAACGCCAACAATGGCTATGCCCAGTTCGATTATTTTGAGCGACCTCAGTATCGCCAGAAGTTCAGAGACCTCTGGACAAAGCTTCGCGAAGAGAACTATGCGATCCACCCCATCGAAGAGCTCGAGAATACCGACCTGTTCAAATTCTCGCCCTTCAAAACGCTCACGCCCGATCAATACGAAACGATTGAGGCGATTTACAGGCGGCTCGAGCAAGAGCATGAAGACATTAAACACGGCGGTCCCAAGAAAGAGCGCGTAACCGTCGTGAACGGCGCGCCGGGAACAGGCAAAACAATCCTCGCCATCAGTCTCATGTTCAAAATCAAAAATGAGCCGAACCTTTCCGGTCTGCGGGTCGGCTTCGTGACGCCCATGGAGTCTCTGAGCAAGACGCTCAAAAAACTCACGCACTTCCTCCCCGGGTTAAAGCCCGGCGATATCCTGAGCCCCAACGACGTCACAAAAAACGATCGGTATGACGTCTTGCTTGTCGACGAGGCGCACCGACTGGGAAACTACTTATCCGCCGGCGCCGGCATCGGAGCTTTCTACAACACATGTGAACGACTCAGCTTGCCGCGCACGAGCAGCCAGGTGGATTGGATTTTCAAATGCTGCGACAAGGCGTACCTGTTCTTTGACCCCAAACAGCAAGTCCGCGCATCGGGACTCAACCGAGATGGCCTTGAGCAGCGACTCAACCAACTCGAAGAAGCCGGCATCGAGACCGAAGAATTCAACTTGAGTACCCAAATGCGCGTGCGTGGCGGCGATGAGTACCTCGATTTTGTCTACGACCTGCTTGATAACAAAGCGTACATGCATGCCGGCATGAAGTTCAAAGCACTCTTTTCATAGGAGCCTTACGATTCGCGAGCCGGGGATCCGGACAGCGATATCCCCAGATACCAGTTTGGAATCGTCGACCGATTTGAGGACTTCTGCTCTCTGCAGCAAACCAAGGAAGAAGAAGTTGGTCTATCCCGCATGATGGCAGGCTTTGCGTGGAAGTGGGAAACGAAGAATAACAAAGATGCGTTCGATATCGTCATCGAGGGCATTCCCAAACGCTGGAACTCAACCCAGAAGGATTGGGTTAACTCCGCCAACGCCGTCAACGAAGTCGGATGCATTCATACGGTACAAGGCTACGACCTCAACTACGGATTCGTAATTCTGGGTCCCGACATTTACTACGATTCGAACAAAGATGCAGTCAACGTTAACAGGGCAAACTTCAAAGATGCCGTTGCCAAGAAAAAGGCAAGCGACGATGATCTGCAAAAGATCATCGTCAACGCCTACTACGTCCTCATGACGCGCGGCATGTTAGGAACGTATCTCTATGTGTGCGACCCCGCGCTCAAAGAGTACCTGTCACGGTATATCCCGGCGATATAGACCTTGCGACCGCCCTCCCCCATGTAACCATCCTGTAAATCATAGCGGCGCACTCGAGTTTTACCGTGATGCGGTCGCGCCTAGCGCTCCACTGTGCTAAAGTATCCCGAACGTTCAAACGACTACGAGGGGGAACTAGAAGATGGCACGTGTGCACAACTTCTCAGCTGGCCCGGCCGCACTGCCCACAAGCGTGCTCGCCGAGATCGCCGACGAGATGATGGACTACCGCGGTTGCGGCATGTCCGTGCTCGAGATGAGCCATCGATCTAGCATGTACCAGCAGATCATCGACGACGCCGAGGCAACCCTACGCCGCCTGCTGAGCATCCCCGACAATTACCGTGTCCTGTTTTTGCAGGGCGGCGCCACGCTGCAGTTTGCGGGCATCCCCATGAACCTCATGCGCCGCGGGCGCGCCGGCTACATCGTGACCGGCAACTTTGCCAACAAGGCGTACAAGGAGGCCGCCAAGTACGGCGAGGCCGTGCTGCTCGCGAGCTCCGAAGACACCAACTTCGACCGCATCCCCGACATGGCCGACATCAACGCGCGTATTGCCGCCGAGGCTGCGGGCGACGGGCTCGACTACGTCTACATCTGCCAGAACAACACCATCTTTGGCACCATGTACCGCGAGCTGCCTAACTGCGGCGATGTGCCGCTGGTCGCCGATGTTTCGAGCTGCTTTTTGTCGCAGCCACTCGACGTCGAGCGCTACGGACTCATCTACGCCGGCGCTCAGAAAAACGCCGGCGCCGCTGGCGTGACCGTGGTCATCGTGCGCGACGACCTGATCGCCGACGGCCCGGCCTTTGCGCAGACGCCGCAGTACATGAACCTTAAGACCCAGGCCGCCAAGGGCTCCATGCTCAACACGCCCAACACCTTTGGCATCTACGTGTGCGGCAAGGTGTTCCGTTGGGTTGAGCAGACCGGCGGACTTGCCGCCATGGCCGAGCGCAACTGGGCCAAGGCCAACCTGCTCTACGACCTGCTCGAGCACAGCGAGCTGTTCCATGGCACCGCGCAGGCCAACAGCCGCTCCATCGCCAACGTCACGTTCCGTACCGGCGACGCCGAACTCGACGCGGCCTTTGTTGCGGGCGCGGCAGAGCACCAGATCCAAAACGTCAAGGGCCATCGCCTCGTCGGCGGAATGCGCGCCAGCGTGTACAACGCCGTCACCATGGAGGACGTGCAGGCGCTGGCCACGTACGTGAAGGACTTCGAAGCGCAGCATAGTTTGAGCCCGCGATCTAACTAGCCCGCAACACGCGGGCCGACCAGCCACTTCAAACCACTTGTTATAAACAAATCCGCTAAGGAGTTTTTCCATGCGTAAGATTAAGACCATCGACGACATCACCAAAGACGGCAAGGTCGAGTTTGGCGAGGGCTACGAGTTTGTGGGCACCGCCGAGGAGGCCGACGCCATCCTGATGCGCTCCACCGACCTGCACGGCTACGAGCTGCCCGAGGGCATCCGCGCCATCGCCCGCTGCGGCGCCGGCGTCAACAACATCCCCGTCGAGGAGTACGCCAAGAAGGGCGTCGTCGTCTTTAACTCCCCCGGTGCCAACAGCAACGCCGTCAAGGAGCTCGTCCTGGGCATGCTGGTGCTCTCGAGCCGCGGCGTGGTACAGTCGATGAACTGGGTGCGCAACAACGCCGACGACCCCGAGATCCAGGTCGACGCCGAGAAGGCCAAGAAGGCCTTTGTGGGCCGCGAGCTCAAGGGCAAGCGCATCGGCGTCATCGGCCTGGGCAACGTGGGCTCCAAGGTCGCCAACGCCTGCGTCGACCTGGGCATGGACGTCTACGGCTACGATCCGTTCATTTCCGTCGAGCACGCGTGGGTGCTGAGCCGCGAGGTGCAGCGCGTGGGCACGCTCGAGGATCTGTGCCGCGGCTGCGACTACCTCACCGTGCACGTGCCCAGCAAGGCAGACACCATCGGCATGATAAGCACCGAGCAGATTAACCTGCTGGCGCCCGACGCCGTGCTCATCAACTACGCGCGCGAGACCATCATTGACGAGGACGCCGTCGACGCCGCCCTGCGCGAGGGCAAGCTCAGCTGGTTTAGCTGCGACTTTGCCACGCCCAAGACCGTCAAGATGCCCAACACGTTTATCACCACGCATTCGGGCGCCGGCACCGGCGAGGCCGAGGCCAACTGCGCCGACATGGCCATCAGCGAGCTCAAGGATTACCTGGAAAACGGCAACATCGCGCACAGCGTCAACTACCCCGCCTGCAGCATGGGCAAGGCGCGCGCCGCAAGCCGCATTGCCTGCCTGCATGCCAACGTGCCCAACATGATCGGCCAGATCACGGCCATTCTCGCCAAGGACAACGCCAACGTGCAGCGCATGACCAACGAGTCCGCTGGCGAGAACGCCTACACCATGTTCGACACCGATGAGCACCTGGACGGCAGCACGATCGAGGCACTCAAGCATATTCCGTCGATGTATCGTGTGCGCGTGATTAAATAGCGCCGGCGCCAATCCTGCCAGACAGACCACGAAGCCCATTCGGCCCCCGTTTTCACGAAACGGGGGCCGATTTTGTTGCTCCGGACGACTTTAAAATGATACCCATAACAAGTTTTTTCAGATAATCGATAGTGAGGCTCAAGTCGCTAAGCACACCCGCTTTGATAAACAGCTTTATCAGGGACTTTAGTAGGTAAAAATCGATCTCTATGTGCCGAATGTAAGTTGACTGTCCATTTTCCGAAACAACTTATTCTAGATAGCATTTTTAAGGCCCCTCCAAGGCGAAATATAAGTCTTTTTGTGACCAAAACTCTAGTCCGCGCGACCGTTTTCCACCCGCGCGGCTACATTCCTGCCCAATCGATAAAAATCTCCTCACGAAGCCGCCGTTCGAGCTCCTGCTGTCGCGGCGTCTTGTCTTTCAGCGGCACATCGAGATAGGACATGATGAGCTCCATCACCACGCGGAAGGCATCGGAGTCGGCCAGCTGACCATAGGTCATCAGAATGACGGGATATCCCATCGCTTGCAGCGCCGTCGTTCGATCGGAGTCCGAAATCTTGGATTCAATGGATCCGTGAATGGCTTTACCCTGGCATTCAACCAGACACTCTCGGCTGCCGTCCTTATTTGCCAGCAGGATATCGGCATAGCGCCTATCAAGCCCCGAAATCAGGCGGGCGCTGCGCGTCATACGAATCTCAACGTTATTGGTAAGGCTCAGCCCTTCGCCGCCGCGCAACCTCGTAAGGCCAAACAGCATCGAAGCCTGGACCTCGAGCGGCGATGCTGCCACCCCCGTAATGCATTTCGCGGCTCGTATGAACGATTTAGCGCCGCGGAGCCCCCGGACCTTATCGACGAACTCTGTAAGCTCAGAGAGCTCGATCAAGGGAGGTCGTTTCCACAAGTCCGTTGGATTCCCCGAGACATCCTTTACGTTTTCCCAGCCCGACCGTGCGTCACCCCACCGGCCCCCG
Organism: Collinsella sp. AF15-51; assembly: GCF_003462845.1. Lineage (NCBI taxonomy): Bacteria > Bacillati > Actinomycetota > Coriobacteriia > Coriobacteriales > Coriobacteriaceae > Collinsella > Collinsella sp. AF15-51. The sequence continues at coordinate 178,866 of NZ_QRYG01000001.1, forward strand.
TATGCCTGCTCAAGTGCCGACTTTACCTGAGGCGCAATCTTGCACACGGCAAAGGTGCCGCACATCTCATACATGCACATGATTAGACGCTCGTTTGAGACCGAGGAAGCCAGGGTCAGCAGGGTAAAGAGTGGGGACGCAACATCGAGGCCAAACTCCGTCTGCCGCACGGAATCAAACGGCCTCTCCCCGTTCCAAACATGCCTGACAATGCGATCGCCCTTACGTCCGCAGCTGCCCTGCGCCAACACGTGTAACGGGGTGCCCAGGAAATGCGTGACGAGCGGATGCTCACATAGGTGCTCCCTGCGCGGATCGTCCGCAGAATCGGGCAGGTCCGGCATTATTGCCAAGACCTGTGGAGGTATCCGGTGATACCGAAAGGCAGATATGTCGCACAGCATGTCGTCCATGAAGGGTACGTACCCGCTGCGTCGCTTGTGAACCCGCCCGGACGGCAAACGCGCTGGCTCGGCCTGCGAACGGTAAATACTGCCACGCCCACGTCGCGGATCTCTCAGGAGGCTTACAATCGGTTTGGAAAGCAAACTGATTGTGAGGTTGCATATGGTTGATGAGGATTTTGCCTGGCGGCTTGCGCAGGAGCTTGTGCGGATCGACAGCTCAGACCCGGGCGCGTATGAGGATGAAATTGAGCGCTTCATTAAGAGGCTCATTGAGCAGCAGCTGGCACAACTTGATAGTTCTGCGCTCGATGCCGTGCAGATTGAGGAGCTCGAAGTGCTGCCCGGGCGCCGCAACCTTAAAGTCACCGTGCCGGGCCAAAGCGACGAGCCGCGGCTGATCTATATCTGCCACATGGATACCGTCACCTTGGGCGATGGCTGGGACGCAGACATCGAACCGCTTGGGGCGGTTGTGCGCGACGATAAACTCTATGGCCGCGGTGCCTGCGATATGAAGGGTGGCCTGGCCTGCGCCATTGCCGCACTGGTCCATACGCTCGAGCGCGTGGCGGCGGATGGCGCGCTGCCACGCCGCGGCTTTTCGCTCATCTGCTCGGTCGACGAGGAAGACTTCATGCGCGGCTCAGAGGCCGCGATCGATGCTGGCTGGGTCAGCTCGCGCGAATGGGTGCTGGACACCGAGCCCACCGACGGACAGATCCAGGTGGCGCACAAGGGGCGTACGTGGTTCGAGATTGAAATGGCTGGCGTGACGGCGCATGCGAGCCAGCCTTGGAAGGGCGCGGATGCCGTCGCCGCCATGGCCGAGGTCGTGTGTTCGCTTCGTCGCGCGTTTGCGGCGCTGCCCGCGCACGATGAGCTGGGGCCTTCGACCATCACGTTTGGCCAAATCGAGGGCGGATATCGCCCCTACGTCGTACCCGACCGCGCCAAAGTCTGGGTCGACATGCGCCTGACCCCGCCGACCGATACGGCCGCCGCAATCAATATGGTCGAGCATGCCATCGCCGTCGCCGAAGCCGCCGTTCCCGGTTGCCATGGCAGCTACACCGTGACGGGCGACCGCCCCGCCATCGAGCGCGACCCGAACTCTCCCCTTCTAGCAGCGCTCAAGCGTGCCGCCGATGACGTAACGGACGCGGACACGACCGTCGGCTTCTTTACCGGCTACACCGATACCGCCGTCATTGCCGGCAAGACAGGCAACCGCAATTGTATGAGCTACGGCCCCGGCTCGTTGGCGCTCGCACACAAGCCCGACGAGTATGTGCCCCATGCCGATATCGTTCGCTGCCAAAACGTGCTCATCGCGCTTGCCGATAACACGCTCTGGGACGCAAGCGGCCAAGTTGGGGCATAATAAGCCGCGAACAAACCGACTCGCGCGTTAGGACCGCCCATGAAAGCACTTCCGTTTCCCTGCATCCGCCCGGCTCAGGACCGTGTGCTCGAGGCGCTGCCTGCGATGGGCGGTATCCTGAGCGGCAACGACGCCCTGCGCGGCGCCATTGCTGACGGCCTAATGCTCAAGGATCCAGGCGCGGCGTATTACGTGTACGAATGCTCGGGCGAGCCGGGTCGCGCGACGGGTGTCGTGGCGATTTGCCCGGTTAACGTACTGACGGGTAGCGACGAGGCTGCCGCCGAGAGCGTCGACGCACTCGCCGCCGCGCGCGCGATCGCCGAGCTTAAGGTGCAGCCGCGCCCCGTGTCGCTCGCCTACGAGGCGTCGCCCGTCATGGATATCATTTTGAGCGCTGCCAAAGAGGGCGCATCGCTCTACGCCGTCACCGATCCCGCGGGCGTCACACATCGCGTGTGGGAGGTCAAGCGCGAGGACGCCGTTGCCGCCATCCGTGCCATGCTCGATCAGGCGCCCGACCCGGTGTTCGCCGGTGACTCCGCCTATGTCGCCGCACTGGCTGGGGCATCGCAGATTCTGGCCGACGAGGCCCGCGCTGCCGGCGCCTACTCTGGCAAAGAGCCGTTCAACTTTGCTGTAGCCGTGCTGTTCCCCGCCGCGCAGGTCAGCGGCAGCGCGCCGCAGGTTCCGACGGGTCTGCTCACTCACCAGGTCTCACGGTTCTAGCGAACTCAAACGCTAAGCTGGAAAACCCAGCATCCAAACAAACAAGGGGCGGAGATGCAGCAAACGCATGCACCTCCGCCCTTTTCGCATCAAACAATTACGCCGGTAAACCGGGCCGCAACGTCAGCGTTATCCACGCTGCGGACCTGCCGCCGCCACGAGCGGCTCTAGCCCCAGCTCGCGCGCGTAGTCTTCCTGCGTAAAGACTTCGACCAGTTCAAACGTATCGGCCGCATCGTCAAACGCAAAATGCAGCACTGAGCAGTTGCCCGGCACGCGTTCGCGCTCGTCGGCCGCCGCGCCCCGCACGTGGTCCAAAAACTCCTTGATAGCTGAGCCATGACTTACCGCGAGCACGCACGTATGGTCCGGACGCCGCATAAGATCGGTCAGCGTCGCCACCATGCGCGTGCGCACCTGGATCTGGCCCTCGCCGCCAAACTGCCGATAGAAGTCGCGCCACGGGCGCTCGGGCATAAGCATCACGCGCTCGGCCTCAAAGTCGCCAAAGAACCACTCACGCAGGCCGTCCAGGCGCTCGTACGCCAAGCCCGGCCACAAGTTGGCGATAGTCTGCTCGGTGCGATGAAGCGTAGAGGTGTAGGCATGATCGGGCTCAATGCCGCGCGCACGTAAAAACATGCCGGCGCGCGCCGCCTGGTCGCAACCCAACTGCGTAAGCGGCGAGTCACTCCACCCCTGAATGATACGCTTAAGGTTGAATATCGTCTGTCCATGACGGACCAGATACAGATCTTTATTCATAGGGGTCCTTTCGTTCGTTACCAACCCAAGAGCGAAAACGCCCCGTCGCAATAGCCAAAATGAAGCACGGCACCGTTGTCGGGTAGCTCTCCCCCGCCAGTCACATACTCAAGAAACTCCTGGCAGGCTGAGCCGTGGGAAACCGCCAGCACGCAGTCGTGCTGCGGCCGGGCCATAATACGGGACAGCGCCGCGACCATGCGCGACTGAAGCTGCACTTCCGACTCGCCGCCAAAGGCCACCGGATAATCGCCCCAGGGCTGCGGCGGCATCTCGCGATTTGATGTGCCCTCCAGCGAGCCAAAATGCCACTCACGCAGGTCATCGACCAGCTCAATGGAACGGCCCTCGCCAACGATAAGCTCGGCCGTATGCCGCGCCCGGCCCAACGGCGAGGAATACACATGATCAAAGGCCACGCCACGCGCCGCAAACGCCGTACGCGCCGTCAGCGCCTGCTCGCGCCCGCGCGCCGTAAGCGGCGAATCGTGCCAGCCCTGCAAAATGCTCTGCACATTGAGCTCAGTCTGCCCATGCCGCACCAAATACAGATCTGCCACACGCTCTCCCCTCGTACCACCACAAAGGGGACAGGCACCTTTGTGGTGGTTTACCGTCTGATCACGCCGCGGTGACGCTCAGCTACACCAGCACGTCGGCGAGCGGGCGCTTGGGTACGTGGTGCACCTGCGCATCGTCACGCCAGTAATTAATTGAGCCGTCGGGGTTGGAATCGATCGCATCGATCATCTGCGTCTCGGCCGGCACGCCAAAAGCCATGATCAGCTTGAGCTCATACTTGTCGTTATCGAGCCCCATAGCATCGATCGCGCGGGGCGTAAAGGCCTTGAACATGCAGGCTGCCACCTCGGGCGTGGCGCTGCGAGCGGCGAGCATCATCGTCTGCGCGGCAATGCCCGTGTCGACCTCGGTGATGGGCGCGGCGGGCTTACCCGGAACAGCGCGCTCGGCAAGAATCGCGATGTAGCCGGTCGGACGCTCGCCCTCGGCAGGACCCGACCAATCCTTAAGCGCGCCGGCCCATGCAAGCTCATCAAATACACGCGCGCAATCCTCGGCACCGCTCACCACATGAAAACGCAGACGCTGAGCATTGGCGCCGCAGGGAGCCAGGTGCGCCAGTTCCGCCAGCTCGAGCAAAAACTCGCGCGGCACGCGCATGGACTCGTCAAAACGGCGGCACGTACGGGCGCGGCGGACCAGCGCGTCAAACGTGTCCAGGCCAAGCTTTTCGCAACCTTGCTTTGCCATCGATTCGACACTCGACGGTGCCTCGGGAACTGCTTCGTTCATAGGGACCCCCAATACAAGCCAATTGTCCTTAGGAAAATCTAACCTAAAACGTAGGCAATAACGAACAGGGCTGCAATGTTCTACACCTGTTGAATAGAAAATCGCGACGTGGGGAACAACGGAAACAATTCGGGGCCTTTGGGTTACGTTTCGCCCTCCCCGACCCATACGTCAGCGCCCTTAGGGGATACTGGTTGTAACGATCAAGGCTTACGCCGCACGGAAAGGAGACTTATGGGCATCTTTAAGAACGATGATCAAAAATCGAGCCAGTTTGGATTTGACGAGAAAAGCATGGCGGGCAAAGCCGTCAAGGCCGTACGCTGGATCTACGCCATCACGGGCGTCTTAGCACTCATTGCTGGTATCGCGCTGCTTTTTGCACCTGCCAAGTCCCTCGTCTTTTTGACGACTGTCCTGGGTTTTTACTTTGTAATCACTGCTGCCATCAGACTATTCACTGCCATTTTTGAGCCGCTGCTGCCCACCGGCTGGCGCGTGACGAGCATCATCTCCAACCTACTCATTATCTTGGGCGGCGTCATAATCCTGCGCAACCAGGCCTTCTCGACCGCGACGCTCACCACGATGGTGGTTATCGTGGCCGGCTTTGGCTGGATTGTCGAAGGTGTCATGTCCATTCTGGAGTCCGAGCTTTCGTCCAACCGCGCCCTCGCTATCCTGAGCGGCGCACTTTCCATCATCGCCGGCATGTTCGTGTTTATCTATCCGCTGTGGTCGGCCAAGATGCTCGTCATCTTTAGCGGTGCCGCGCTGCTGGTGTTTGGCGTGACGCTCATTGTTCGCGCCATTCAGTTTGGCAAACTGGTGCGCTAGATGCCAAAGACGCTCTTTATTGATGCCGACGCCTGCCCGGTCACGCGCGAGTCGATTGACTGCGCGCGGCGGGCGGGCGTCGCCGTTGTTATCGCCGGCAACAGCACGCAAAACCTGGAACGGCACATTCGCCGCGACGACCCGCGCGATGCCGAGCACGCGCGACGCGGCTTTTGGGTCACGACGCTCGACGTGAGCGTGGGCGCCGACAGCGCCGACTTTGCCATTGTCGAACGCCTGCAGGCGGGCGACGTGGTCGTGACGCAGGACATTGGCTTGGCGAGCATGGTGCTCGGGCGCGATGCCGCCGCCATCGGTGTGCGCGGGCGCGTGTACGACAAGGCGACTATCGACATGCAGCTGTTTATTCGCCACGAGGAAAAGAAGGTACGCCGCGCCGGCGGACGCACTCGCGGTCCGGCAGCATTTACCAGCGAAGACCGCGCCCGCTTTAAACGCAACCTCACCGAGTTGCTGCACTAACCAAGGTAGATTTTTGAGACATGCCTAAAATCTACCTTTTTGTTTTGAGCGGTGTGAGCGCTCGGAATCCATGGCTCAACAAAAAACGGGCTTCAAAATGCCATGCGTCGCCGCATTGCGCAGGCGCTGAGCATGGCTATTTGAAGCCCATTTTTTAGGCCTACTTAGAGGCCAACGGCGGAGAGGATGAGGCCCCAGCCAGCGCCGATGACGTACATCATGATCAGGAACACGGCATTTTCGCGGGCGCTGCGGTTGGTGCGGAACAGCACCAGATAACCCACGCCGGCGGAAATGAGCGTGCCGGCGAGCATCGGCGCCAGTTGCAGCGCGCCTTCCAGATACAGCTGTGTAATGACCACGCTCGCCGAGCAATTGGGAATCAGCCCGACAAGCGCCGAACCCAGGACAGCGAGTGTCTCGTTGCCGCGCAGGAACTGCTCGATCGCGGACTCGCCGAACGTCTCGAGCACGGCGACCAGAATCAGCGTCACCAGAAAAATGAATACCGAGACCTGCACGGTGTGCGAGATCGCACTGCGGATGATCGACAGGACAGGCGTCCCTTCGTGGGAGTGAGAGTGACCGTGACCGTCATGGTGTTCATGTTCGCCCTCATGACCGTGATCGTGGCCATGTCCGTGTTCGTGCTCGTCCTCGTCTTCATCACAACCGCAATGGTCGCGCTCGCACAGCTCGTGGATGTGGTCGGCGCTCACGCCTGCCTCGGCCACCTCGTCGATGATGTCACCGCCGCTGTGGTCGTCGTGCGCGCAGTTCACGTGGGCCGGGTTGGCCGCGGTTCCCAGCACGGTACGGCGAATCGCCGCGTGCGCGCGGGCGTTACGGCGCAGGCCGCGAATGGCAGCGTCCACGATAAAACCCGTGACCAGTGCGATCAGCGCTTTCGAAGCCAAAAGCATCGCCATAGTCTGCACGGGAACCTGCTCGGCAAGCAACAGCGGCAGCATCTCATCGGAGGTCGAAAGGAACACCGCCACCAACGTGCCCAAGGTCACGACACGGCCGGCGTACAGCGTTGCTGCCATGGCCGAAAATCCGCACTGCGGCACCATGCCCAGCAGCGAGCCAACCACGGGACCCGCAGCGCCGGCGCGCTTGATAGCGCCGTTGACGCGGTCGCCCGCAACGTGCTCAAGTGTCTCGAGAGCAAGATACGTCACCAACAAAAACGGCACCAGCGACAGCGTGTCCTTGCCGGCGTCGAGCAGAATATCAATCAGTAAATCCATGACGGATGGAACCTTTCGTGTCTTTCGGCAGCATTGTAAAAGTCCTAGCGGTCAACTAGGGTATTGTAGTTGTCCCGGGCGCGGTGCCAATAGTTGCCTATGGTAAACTATCATCTCGCCATAACTCAGTAACCTCGAGCCGCACAACGCGGCCCGTCCAAGGAGTAGCATATGAACGTATCGCAAGCACTCGAATACGAGCGCCAGCCGTTTATCCCCATGTTTATCTACGGCGACCACGGCGCCATGGAGTCCGAGCGCCAGAAGGGCGAGGAGGCCCTCAAGGTGCTCGAGACCGAGTACTTTACCGCCGAGGGCGACCCCGGCTTCGACTTTGCCACCGTGCGCGACCTGGCCGACCGCAACCGCGACCTGTGCGACCAGATTGGCGAGGCGCGTCTGCGCAACGTGACGCCCGCGACGCTCTCGCGCGGCCTGTCCGATGCCGACACCTGCGCCGCCATCGGCAAGATGCAAAAGCGCACCGCCGCGTCCGTTATGCGCGAAATCCGCGGCGACCGCGACGCGCTCGGCGTGGCCTACGCCCGCAAGCCCATCCAGGGCACCGTGCTCGGTATCGACATCGAGACCACCGGACGTGCACCCGAGCGCGGCTATATCATCAACGTGGGCTGGGAGATCATGGAGCTCACCAGCGACGCCGTCCCGCATGACGCCGAGGCACACTACTGCGGCCTGCCCGACATCTACCGCGGCGAGGATGTGCCGTTGTCGAATATCCACCACATCACCTGGGACGACATCGACGGCAAAAAGCCGTTCCGCGAGAACAAAGAGCTGCAAAAGCAGCTGCTCAAGCTTATGAAGAAGTACCCGTACATGGCACACAACGCCGCCTTTGAGGACAGCTGGTTCAAGATCCACCTGGACGGCTACGCCGAGGCACGCCGCGCCGGCAAGATCATCGTCATCGACTCGCGCCAGATCTGCCGCAGCCTGGACGCCGACGTGCGCTCGCTCCCCCGCGAGTCCGCCCCCGCCGCGCTCGAGAACTGGGCACGCCGTCGCGGCACCCTCGCGCCCGACGCCAACGAGCAGCATCTGGGTCTGGACGACACCGACCTCATGCTCCGCACGGTACAGGCCGAGTTCAACCTCAAGAACCTATTCGCGAAATAGCAACGCCTGCGACAAACACTACTTGCTCACGAGCGGCCTCGCAGCGGGAAACACCGCAGCGGGGCCGCCCTATGTTCCACAGATAGATCTGCCATCACAAATTCTGAACCCTCATTTTGAACGATTTCGGCCAATTCCCGACACGTAATTCGTTGTCGGATGGTGATGCATCGATATCAAATGTGCAGCAATTGAGTTTTTATATGCTATAGCTAAGCTGCGATAACATTGATTTTAGGCATGCCAACCCATAATTGCGTCAAGCTTTTGGACAGCATTTGGTTAGGCCCCTAAAACGACTTTCCCACTCAGCGCCATCAACACGGCATTAGCTGACACGATATATACCATGAGTATCGTATTGTCACATACCACTGCAAAAGCGGTCTACCAGGCCGCGCATTCGGCGTCTGCGAAAGACACCGAGCCCTGTAACCCTGCCGCGATTTACGGATCATGTCCCACCGGAACGCTCCTTGACGCAGCCGCAGAATGGCTCACCAAACACGATGTTTCCCTCGACGCAAATGATTGCCTCGAGGTAATGGTGTTTGATCGCAGGAATGCGCGCTATGCAATGAACTGTCAATGCCACGTTTCGTCAAAACGATTCTCGAACTCACGCTTTATAGAGCTCAAAGATGGCATCTTCATTGTTGGCGTTGAGCTTTGCGCACTTCAGGCCGCCACCTATCTCCCTTTTCGCGAACTGGTGGAGTACTACTTTGAATTGTGCGGCGCTTACTCCCTTGGAACCGGCTCTTCCACCTCGTATAACGAGCGTTTCGCGCTCACCTCGACCGAAAGGTTAAAACAGTTCTTTAATTCCATTACCAGATGCGACGGTCTGGCCCTTGCCCGAAAGGCAATCCAATGTGTGCGCGACGGATGCCGGTCTCCTATGGAAACGGCCTTTGTCATGATGCTAACGCTGCCTAAAAGCGAAGGAGGGCTTGGTATTAAGGGAATTGAGACCGATTACGAGGTGCAGGTCACCGCTGCCGCAAAGAATCTCACGAGACGCAAAAAGTTCTTTATGGATGCGTATCTAAAGAAATCTCGCACAGACATTGAATACAACGGGTTTTATCATGACGCGGAAGAAGACCGCGCCATCGATGAGGAGCGCAAGAATGCGCTTGCGTCCATGGGATGCGGAATCATCACCGTCAGTCGTTATTCCTTTATGCATGCCAGCGCTTTCGTTAGGGTCATGGAGGCGATCCAACGGAAAGAGGGCATACGCCCCTCGCGTCTGCCAAAAGACTTTCAAATCATGCAAGAGGACCTGAGACAGTTTGTGCTCAGAAGGTTTATAGAAGAGAAAAAGCGAATTCAGAAGCAGCTTCGCCAGGATTCCGAAGATCGTCAACGAATCGACCTCGAAAAAGCAACACTCGAAGGCATCACGCTGGATGACCCGACAATAAATGAAGTTCCGGCAATCGATGACATGCAGACTGTCGAATCCGACAGCCCATCATTTGCCCAAATAAGCAGCCTCGCGCCCGAGGGCAGAATCTTCGGGGCCGGAAGCTAGACCGGCTAACAAGGTGGGTACCCTAGCGATGTGCAAAATTGCGAGTATTCAGCAGGGTCGGCGCTCCAGCACCCACAAGTTAATCCAAATGAAAAACAAAAACGCTATCGAACGGGAACGTTAGGCAACATTTGAGGAAGACCTTGTCTGTTTACCGCCCTTGGATAACTCTTGAGCGGCTTTATTTGGCCTGGAATAGATTAACGGACCCCCTATAGTTGCAGAATACTCCAATTTTTGCACGGCGCGGGGGCACCCACCCCGGCATCGGCTATCAAAACCGCTCAGTCCGGAATCTCGTCCACTATTCCCCATCATTTTATGCGACGAATTACCTGTACGTCATTGACATATGAACATGCGCTCATATAATCGGAAGTAATTTATATGAGCGCATGTTCATATGAAAGGATGTTGCAATGAGCAGCCACGCTGATGAAACAAAGACTGGCATCGAGGCCACCGAGCCGATCGTCCCCACCACCTGCTCGCCCGAGGACCTTCCCGACGAGGAGCTGTTGTACGACCTGGCCGACCTGTTCAAGGTCTTCAGCGACACCACACGCATCAAGATCCTCTATGCCCTCATGGGCCGCGAGCTCTGCGTGGCCGACATCGCCGAGGCGACCGCAACCTCGCAGTCGGCAGTATCGCACCAGCTGCGCACGCTTAAGCAGTCGCACCTGGTCAAGTTCCGCCGCGACGGCCGCAACATTCTCTACTCGCTCGCCGACGATCACGTCTACACCATGCTTAACCAGGGCATGAGCCATATCTGCGAATAGCAATCACCCACGGTATCAGCGCGGCCGGCACCCAGACCGCTAACACAGGGAAAGGAACCCACCATGAAAAAGCAGTTTAAGCTCGACGAGATCGATTGCGCCAACTGCGCGCGCGAGCTTCAGGACGAACTTGCCAAGCTCGAGGGCGTCAAGTCCGTTTCGGTCAACTTTATGACCCAGAAGCTGACGCTCGAGGCCGACGACGCCAAGTTCGACGAGGTCCTGGACCGCGTCGTTGAGTTCACCGCCGACGCCGAGCCGGACTGCGAGATCATTCTCTAACCCGCGCATACGTTGACCTGCGAGGCCGCGCTTGCCGCGGCCTTTGCTCGCGAAATTATATGAGCAAGTGTTCATACACTCAAATGGGAGGTTTGAATCATGGCAGCCGCCGATCCCAAGAAGAAAAAGAAGAAGCGCAAGAAGAAAGAGTCCCTTGAGCATAAGCGCAACCGCATCCTGGTAGCACTGGGCATTTTTGCCGTTGTTTATGCCCTCGACGAGCTCGGCGCCCTCGCTATCGCATTTGGGGAGCCCGGCAACATCTACGCCAGCTTTGTGCTGTTCCTCGTGCCGTTTTTGATTGCCGGCTACGACGTACTGCAAAAGGCATTCAATAACATCCGCCGCGGCAAGGCCTTCGACGAGAGCTTCCTCATGGCCGTCGCGACCATCGGCGCGTTTGCCATGGTGCTCTTCCCCGACACCGACCCGCACATGGCCGAAGGCGCCGCTGTCATGCTGTTCTACCAGGTCGGCGAGTTGTTCCAGGCATACGCCGTGGGCAAGAGCCGCAAGTCGATCAGTGCCATGATGGACATCGCGCCCGACTACGCTAACGTCGAGCAAGCCGACGGCACACTCGAACAGGTCTTTCCCGATGACATCGCCGTCGGCACCGTGATCGTGGTCAAGCCCGGCGAGCGCGTGCCTATCGACGGCGTCATCGTCGAGGGCGAAACCCAGCTCGACACCGCCGCACTCACGGGCGAGTCGGTCCCCCGCCCGGCCAAGACCGGCGACGATATCATCAGCGGTTGCATCAACATGACGGGCCTCATCCACGTGCGCACCACCAAGCCCTTTGGCGAGTCAACCGTCGCGCGTGTTCTGGAGCTCGTGGAGAATGCCAGCGAAAAGAAGGCGCGCACCGAGAACTTCATCACGCGCTTTGCCCGCGTCTACACCCCCGCCGTCACTGGCGCTGCCGCGGTGCTCGCGCTTGGCGGCGGCCTGGTGACTGGCGCTTGGTCCGATTGGATCCTGCGCGGCCTGACCTTCCTGGTCGTCAGCTGCCCGTGCGCCCTCGTGATCAGCGTACCGTTGAGTTTCTTTGGCGGCATCGGCGGCGCGTCCAAGCTGGGCGTTCTCATCAAGGGCTCCAACTACCTCGAGACGCTCGCCGACGTGGACACCATCGTCTTCGACAAAACGGGCACCCTCACCAACGGCACGTTCTCAGTCGTCGCGGTGCACCCCGAGGCTGGCTATACCGAGCAGTCGCTGCTCGAAGTCGCAGCCCTTGCTGAGTCGTTCTCCGATCACCCCATCGCGCAGTCCGTGCGCGACGCCTACCAGGGCGAGGTCGACCCCAAGCGCGTGAGCGACTCCGCCAACGACGCGGGCCACGGCGTGACGGCAACCATCGACGGCAAGCACGTCGTCGTTGGCAACGCCAAAATGCTCGCCGCGGCCGGCGTTGAAGCACCGGACTGTGAGGTTGTCGGCACGATCCTCCACGTGCTCGTTGACGGCGTGTACGCCGGCCACATCGTGATTGCAGACACCGTTAAGGCCGATGCGGAGCAAACGATTCGCGACCTGCATGCCGCCGGTATCAACCGCACCGTCATGCTCACGGGCGACCGCGAGGAGGTTGCAGCGTCTGTGGCCAAGCAACTCGGTCTCGACGAGTTCCACGCGCAGCTCCTGCCGGGCGACAAGGTCGAGCGCGTTGAGGCGCTACTCGCGGCCGAAAGTGGCAAGGGCAAGCTCGCCTTTGTCGGCGACGGTATCAACGACGCTCCTGTGCTTACGCGCGCCGATGTGGGCATTGCCATGGGCGCCATGGGCTCCGACGCCGCGATCGAGGCCGCCGACGTGGTGCTGATGGACGACAAGCCGTCCAACATTTCCCGCGCGATCCGCGTGGCGCGCAAGACCATGTCGATTGTTTGGCAGAACATAATCTTTGCGCTGGGCATTAAGCTGCTGATCCTTGTGCTGGCAGCGCTGGGTATCGCCAATATGTGGCTTGCCGTCTTTGGCGACGTAGGCGTGGCGATCATCGCTATCCTGAACGCCATGCGCGCGATGGGTGTCAAGAACCTGTAGCGCCTGTGGTCCCTCCGGCCGGGACCGGGCTTGGTTTTGAAAACGTCCTCGACCAATGAAGCGCCCCCGTTCTGCTCCTTCGGAGCTACGAACGGGGGCGCTTCTGGTCTGCGGAGTGTTTTCAAAAACCAAGCCCGGTCCCGGCCTGCGGTAACGTTGCTGGCGGTTCTTGGGCATCGCTTGCTGGCGGGGTTCCTTGTCTGAGTTGGACTTGGTTGGCGGGGCTACTGGTCCCGGTCGCTGTCCCGTCCCAGCATCGCCCTCAGCTTCTCAAAGCTTTCCTCGCTCAGGCAGTGCTCCATGTGGCAGCCCTCTTGCGACGCGACCTCAGCCGAAACACCCGCATCCTCCAGCAGCCCCACGAAAAAGCAGTGGCGCTCCCACATTTGACGGGCAACCTCAAGACCGCGTTCCGTCAGATGCACGTCGCGTTTGCCCATCTCCACGTAGCCGGTGCTCTCCAAGGCCGCCATGGCTTTAGAGACGCTTGCTTTGGTTACGCCCAAGTATTCGGCAACGTCGATCGAGCGCACGATGCCCTGACGTTCCGATAGAACGTAGATCGATTCGAGATAGTCTTCTCCGGATTCACGCAGGGCCATGGGCCGCCTTTCGCGATGGCTTCTAGTTAGCCTTTGGATACTTTTGCTTGATTTACTTTACCGCAAAAGTTGCCCATGTCTTACTACTTTGCCTAAAAGTTAGCCGTGTTTCACAAAACGTGCGGGACGAAAACAAAATGGGGACGCCCCGCAAGGAGTGTCCCCAGGCGCCGGGTGCCGGCCCGCAGTTACATCAGCCCAAAGTGCTTGGCGGCGTTGTAGATGCCGTCGTCATCCACGGCGGTCGTCACATAGGTCGCTGCAGCTTTCACGGTCTCCTGCGCGTTGCCCATGGCCACACTTGTGCCCACGGCCGAGAACATCGACAGGTCGTTCTCGCCGTCGCCAAAGGCAATCGCCTCGCTCGCGTCGACACCCAGGCGTTCCAGCGTCGCCGCGACACCCAGGTCCTTACCGCCGTTGGCAGGGATAATGTCGCAGAACAAATCACACCAGCGCGTAGTGAGAGAATGCGACACCGCGTCGGTCACGATATGTTCGTCGGCAGGGTCCACAAAGGCGCAGAACTGGTAGACCGGCGCATCGAAGGCATGCTCAAACGGTTCCTCGTGGTAGACAATCCCCGCGTTGCTGCCGGCCGTCACCACGCGCTCGGACAGGCGGTTCACAAACGAGTTCTCGCCCTGCATACACAGCGAGTCATAGCGCCCCTGCGCCACCTGGTCCACAATCGCCGCGACGTCGTCCGAATCGATCGGGCAGCTGCGGTAAACGCCCTTGGCATCAAAACAGTGCTGACCCGAAAGCGTGATGTACGCATCCCAACCAAGATCGAACAGCCAATCGGGCATCTGATAGGTCGGGCGACCCGTGGCGATCACGCACGCAATCCCCTGCTCATGAAAGCTGTCGAGCACCTGCTGCGCCGACGCCGGAATCCGATGGGTCTTAAAGCTCAGCAACGTGCCGTCGATATCGAAAAACGCGGCCTTGATCATCCTCGCCTACTCCTCGCCCTCGAGCTTTTCGCTCGCCTCGAGCCACGCCATCTCCAGCTCGTCCATGGCGGCATGGGCCTCGTCGATCTTTGCCTGCTGTTCGCCCAGCGCCGTGTAGTTGGTGGGATCGACCTGGGCCATGGCGGCCTCGGCCTCCTCCACGCGGGCGCGCTGCGTCTCCATCTTGCGCTCGAGCGAGCTCACCTCGCGGCGGAGCTTCTGGCGCTCGGCATTGGAAAGTCCGTTGGGCTGGCCGCTCGACTTGGGCTTTTCGGCTGCAACCGCTGCGGCGCCGGTGTCGAACGTGCCGGTCTTGGCGCTCGGCGCGCCCACGGGCTCGCCCTCGGCAGTAGCGTTGCACAGGCGCAGGTACTGGTCGACGCCGCCGGGCATATGCGTCAGATGACCGTCAAGCAGCGCCCACTGCTGGTCGGTCACGCGCTCCATCAAGAAGCGGTCGTGCGTCACCAGGATCAGCGTGCCCGGCCAGCCGTCGAGCAGGTCCTCGACAATCGCCAGCATGTCGGTATCCAAGTCGTTGCCGGGCTCGTCCAGGATAAGCACGTTGGGCTCGTCCAGGATCGTCAGCAGCAGCGACAGGCGACGGCGCTGGCCGCCCGAAAGATCGCCGATGCGGCTCCAGAGCTGCTGCGTCGTAAAGCCCAGGCGCTCGCAGAGCTTCTCGGGCGAGGTCTCCTTGCCGTCGATGACATAATACTTCTTATAGTTGCTCAGAACCTCGCGGATCGTGTCACCCATGTAGGGCTCGAGCTCCTCGAGCTGCTGCGACAGCACGCCAAAGCGCACCGTCTGGCCGATCTTCACGCGGCCGCGCAGGGGCGCGATCTTGCCCTGAATCACGTCGAGCAAGGTCGACTTGCCGGCGCCGTTCTCACCCAGCAGACCATAGCGGTCGCCCGCGCCGATAAGCCAGGTCACATCGGAGAGCACCTGCTTGGGCGCGCCGTCGGTATCGGCATAGCCGGCGTCCACGTCGATCACGTCGATGACCTGTTTGCCCAGGCGACTCACGGCGAGGCGCTTGAGCTCCAGCTCGTCGCGCACGGGCGGCACGTCGGCGATCAGCTCGCGGGCGGCTTCCACGCGAAACTTGGGCTTAGTGGAACGGGCCTGGGCGCCACGGCTCAGCCATGCAAGCTCCTTGCGCGCCATGTTGCGACGGCGCTCCTCGGTAACCGCGGCCATGCGGTCGCGCTCCACGCGCTGAAGGATATATGCGGAGTAACCGCCCTCGAAGGGGTCGACCTGGCCGTCGTGGACCTCCCACATGCTAGTGCAGACCTCGTCCAAGAACCAGCGATCGTGCGTGACCACGAGCATGGCGCCCTGGCCGCGCTGCCAGCGAGCCTTAAGATGGCGTGCAAGCCAGTTGATGGTACGCATGTCCAGGTGGTTGGTGGGCTCGTCGAGCATGAGCACGTCGTAGTCACCGATCAGCAGGCGCGCGAGGTCCACACGACGGCGCTGGCCGCCCGAAAGCTCGCCCACCATGCCCTCCCAGGGCACATCGCTAATAAGGCCAGCGAGGATCTGACGTGTACGCGGGCTCGAGGCCCACTCGTACTCAGGCGTGTCACCGACGACAGCATGATGCACGGTATCGGTATCGACAAGCTGGTCCTTTTGGCCGAGTAGACCGATCGTGATGCCGCGGCGGTGCGTCACGCGTCCGTCATCGGGCTCCAGCGTGCCGGCGAGCACGCTCAGCAGCGTCGACTTGCCGTCGCCGTTTTTACCGACAATACCAATGCGGTCGCCCTCGCCCACGCCGAGCGTCACGCTATCGAAAATATGCTTGGTGGGAAACTCTAGGCTGACGGAATCGCATCCCAAAAGAATCGCCATATGCCCTGCTCCTTCGTAGAAATTCAACGTTCTCCATGATAGCGAAAACCACCACAAAGGGGACGGGCGCCTTCGTGGTGGTTTTGGGCAAGCGCACCAGCACACGACACAAAAAGGCGGGCCATCTCCCGCAAGAGATGACCCGCCTCTCCAATCAGTCCCGCGACAACCGTGGCCGCCGCAGGCCTCAAGCATGTCCCGGACTAGGAGAACATGCCGGTGAGGTAATCATTCAGCCGCTTATCCTTGGGCCGTTGGAAAATCTCGTCGGTCTCGTCGTACTCGACCATATCGCCCATGTAGAAGAACGCCGTGCGGTTGGACACGCGCGACGCCTGCTCCATGTTGTGCGTCACGATGACGATGGCGCGGTCGGCCGCGATCGACGACATGAGGTCCTCGATCGCCAGCGTCGAGATGGGGTCGAGCGCCGAGCAGGGCTCGTCAAACAGGATCACGTCGGGGTTGAGCGCAAGCGTGCGCGCGATGCACAAACGCTGCTGCTGGCCGCCCGAAAGCGCGTAGGCGCTCTTGTCCAGCTTGTCCTTGACCTCGTCCCACAGCGCGGCGCCACGCAAGCTCTCCTCGACCATGCGGTCGAGCTCGTCGCGGTCGGTGATGCCGTGGCGCTTGGGCGCAAACGTAATGTTGTCGCGAATGGACTTGCGGAACGGGTTTGGCTGCTGGAACACCATGCCAATGGACCGACGCAGCTCGTAGGTGTTCTCGGTCTTGGTGTTCACGTTGCGGCCGCGGTAGTTGATCTCGCCCTCCACGCGACAGCCGCGAATCTCGCGATTCATAAGGTTGAGGCTGCGCAAAAAGGTCGACTTGCCGCAGCCCGAAGGCCCGATGAGCGCCGTGATCTCGCCCTTGTGAAAGTCGAGCGACGCATCGTGCAGCGCATGGTGGTCGCCATAGTACACGTTGACGTCCTTGGTGGAGACCACGACCTCGTCGCTCACGGCCTTGCCGCTCACGCGAACACGTTTCTCGCTCTCCCCCACGCTCGACAAAAAGTCCTGGGTGTCGGACGATGCCGCCTCGGTTGCGGGCGTTGTGTTCATCTCGCTCATTCGGCCGTCATCTTCCTTGCCAGTTGCTTGCCCACGATACGGGCGACTACGTTAAACAGCAGCACGCAAATCATCAGCAGTGCCGCGATGCCCCAGACGATCTGCTGGGCCTCGGGGCTGCCCTCGCCATAGATCTTGTAGATGTGCACGGCCAGCGACTCGCCGGGACGGAACACGTTCCAGGCGGAGGTGGGGCTCGACAGGTTAAAACTCAAGAAGTTCAGGCGAACCGGCGAGCTCATGCCCGAGGTAAAGAGCAGCGCCGCGGCCTCGCCAAACACGCGGCCGGCCGAAAGCACGATGCCGGTCACGATGGCGGGCATGGCCTCGGGAATCAGGATGTGCAGTGTGGCCTCCCAGCGAGTGAGGCCCATGGCCAGGCATGCATCGCGCTGGGCCTGCGGCACGTCCTCGAGCGCCTGCTGAATCACGCGCACCAGGATGGGGATGTTGAACATGGTGAGCGCGACGGCGCCGGAGATGATGGAGTACTTCCAGCCCAGCTGCACCGAGAACACCAGAAAGCCGAACATGCCTACGACAATGGAGGGCAGCGAGGACAGCGTCTCGATGGCGGTCGAGGCGATGTCGCGAATAGGCCCATCGGGCGCGTACTCAACCAAAAAGACCGCGCCGCCCAGGCTGATGGGCACCGAGATGATCAGGGTGATCAGCAGCAGATAGAACGAGTCGAACAGCTGGTAGAGCACGCCGCCCTGCGTTCCGTTGGCGCGTGCGGGCTGCGTGAGAAAGCCCGGCTGGAACAGCGTCGAGATACCCTCGAACAGGATGTAGGCCACCATGGAGACGACGATAAGCATGACGATGGCGACAATCGCCGTCAGCACGCCCGTGGCGATGCGGTCCTGCTTTTGGACACGCCCGAGTCTCGCCTCGTCGATGTGGATGCGCGTGCTAGCCACGAGCCTTCGCCCCCTTGCGGCCGATAAGGTGGATGATCAAGATGAAGATGAGGCTCATGCCCATCAGCAGCAGACCGAGCGCCCACAGAACATCGTCTTGGGCCGAGCCCTCGGCATAGACCGCCATAGACGTGGTGAGCGTGGTGGTGATGGTGGACGCCGGCGACAGCAGCGACGTCGGCATGGCCTCGATGCCGCCGATGACCATACGCACGGCGAGCGTCTCGCCAAAGGCGCGGGTCATACCAAGGATGACCGCGGTCATGAGCGACTGCATGGCGGACTTGAGCACCACGTGCCAGATGGTCTGCCAGCGGGTATAGCCCAGCGCGAGCGAGCCCTGACGGTAGCTATCGGGCACGGCGCGCAGGCCGTCGACCGAAAGCGTAGTCATCGTCGGCAGAATCATGACCGCCAGTACGATGGCGCCGGGCAAGATGCCCAGACCCGTGCTTACGTGGAAAACGCTCTTCATAAGACCGACGACCACGTGAAAGCCAATCAGGCCAAAGACGACCGAGGGAATGCCGGTCAAAAGCTCAATAAGCGGCTGAAAGACCTTGGAGCCAAACTTAGGCTGGATCTCGACCGCAAAGATGGCAGAGCCGATGGCGATGGGCAGCGCGATGAGCGTGGAGAGCACCATGACCGCAAACGAGGTGACGATCAGGGGCAGGGCGCCGGTGTAGGGCAGGCCGTTTTCGGCTGTGTTGGCCAGATCCCACTTGGTGCCGGCGAAGAACTCTACGACCGAGACGCCGTCCTTGAGAAAAGCCGAGAGGCCCTTTTGGGCGACCATAAAGATGAGCGCGGCAACGACAAGCGTCACGAGCGCTACGCACGCGCCCGTGACGCCCAGGCCCACGTTCTCAAGGTCGCGCTTTGGCAGCTGTTTTGCCATTGCAAACCTTTCCGGGGCGATTACTTATTTAGCGGATACCTTGCCGCTGGCGTCCTTGACGACCTTCATGGCAGAGACGGGGATAAAGCCCTGCTCCTCGACGAGCTTGCCCTGGACGTCGTCGGAAAGCATGAACTCCAGGAAGGCCGTGGTGGCCTCGTCGGCGTCCTTGGAGCAGTACATGTGCTCGGTCGCCCAGATCTTAAAGGAGTCGTCGGTAACGTTTGCGCTCTTGGGCTCGACGCCCTCGACCTTGATGGCGTTGAACTTGGAGTCGTCGAAGTGCGAGAAGTCGAGGTAGGAGATGGCGTTGTCGGTGCTGGCCATCTGGGTCTGGACGTCGCCGGACTTGTCGAGCTCGGCGTCGCCCTTAAAGTCGTTGGCCTCGTCGCCAAAGACGGCAGCCTCAAAGGTGGCGCGGGTACCGGAGCCGGCCTTGCGGTTGAGGACGACGATGGTGGCGTCGTCGCCACCGACCTCCTTCCAGTTGGTGATCTGGCCGGAGAAGATCCCCTTGAGCTGCTCGAGGGACAGGTCGTCGACCGTAACGTTCTTGGAGACGACGGGGCCCATGCCCACGACGGCGACCTCGTGGTCGACGAGGTTCTTGACCTGATCGGCCTCGAGCTTGGTCTCGGCGAAGACGTCAGAGTTACCGATGGTGACGGTGCCGGCGGCGACAGCGGTCAGGCCCTTACCCGAACCGTTACCCGAACCGGAGACGGAGACGTCCGGATTGGCATCCATGAACTTCTCGGCAGCGGCCTCGACGAGAGCCTGGAACGAGGAGGCACCGTCGTAGGTCACCTCGCCGGAGACGGACTCGGCGGCAGCGGCGCTACCCTTGTCGGCGGCGTCGGAAGCGCCTGCGCCGCCGCAACCAACGAGGCCGAGGCCCACGATGCTGGCGAGACCACCAGCGAGGCCGAGGAACTGACGACGAGAATAAGCCTGATCGAGCATGATCTTCCTTTCATACAAGCGACTCGCGGGCACCCTGCCCGCTTTGCTGTTTGGAAAGATACGGTCTCGATCGGGCAGCGCCCGCGTCAGCTGCGCTTTATTACGGGCATCTGATAGACCCTTACCGCAAGCGCGGCAGGGCTTTACAAACGAATAACAATCCCGCCGACAAGCATGACCCGCCTTTTACACCAAATGATCCGTTTTCCTCCGTCCCCAAGGGATCATTTTCAGAAAGAGGACGGCATAGACCTTCTGGTCATGCCGTCCTCTTCGAAAGACAGGTTGTCACCCTGGCGTTCGCGTAACCTTAAAGCTCCAGCTCGTTCAAGCGCAGGATTGCGACGATATAAATCTTGAGCGCCTGCTTGAGCTGCTCTTCGTTGGCGCACTCATTGGGGCCGTGCATCTGGCCGCCCCATGCGGGCAGCTCCAGGCCGGTCTCCTCGGGGCCAAACGAGACGGCGCGGGCAAAGTTGCGTGCGTACGTGCCGCCGCCCATGGCAAAGGGCTCAGCATGCTTGCCCGTAAACTCGTTATAGGTATCAATAAGCGCCTTCACGGCCGGATCGTCGGCAGAGACCGAGAACGGCACCTTCGCACGACCCACACGGCACGTCACGCCAAAACGGCCTACGAGCGGATCGAGCTGCTCGCGGATGGTATCGGCACTCGTGCTGTCGGGGAAGCGCACGTCGATGACCTGCTCAATATGGCCATCCGCCACGCGGATGACGCCAGCGTTGCAGGTAAGCGGGCCAAACGCCGGACTCGTCGCATCGATACCTAGGCCGCGGCCATAGGCATCCGCATGCACAAAGGCCAGGAACTTGACGAACTCGTGCTCGGCAGGCGTCAGCAGGCGCTCGTCGCGCGCACCAAACGCATCCTCGGCCTCGCGCAGATACGTCACGATGAGGCCGACGGCGTTGATGGTGCCCTCAGGCATCGAAGCGTGGCCGCCAATACCGTGGGCGAAAATCTGCGCATGCCCGTTATCAAGCGCCGTGATCTCCAGGCGGTCGGCGTTCTCAACGGGCGCCGGCAGCTCATCGGCGGCAATCGCGAGCTCGCAGATGGACTGCGACGGAATGGCATTGCTCGCCTCGGAGCCGCTCCACGACACGATGCGCCCGCCGTCGATCTTGGGACTCACGAACGTCGCCCCAAACTGGCCCTTCTCGGCATTGCAGACCGGAAACTCGGCATCGGGCGTAAACAAAAAGTCGGGGTCTGCGTGGTTCTCCAGATAATGGTGAACGTCGGACATGCCCACTTCCTCATCGCAGCCCAGCAGCGCGCGGAAAGTATAGCGCGGGGTAATGCCGTGCTTGAGCAGATAGGCGCCGGCGTAGAGTGACAGCACCGCCGGACCCTTGTCGTCGATAACGCCGCGGCCGAGCAGCCAGCCCTCGCGACGCTCCAGCGCAAACGGGTCGGTGTTCCAGCCCGGGCCGGCGGGCACCACGTCCACGTGGCAGATGGTCGCGAGCTGCTTGTCGCCGCGGCCAGGGATATCGGCAATGCCCACATAGCCCTCGTCGTCGCTCGTCTGATAGCCAAGCTTCTGCGCGATGCCGAGCGCACAGTCGAGCGCGTCACGGACCGGGCGGCCAAACGGCGCGCCGGGCTCTGCATCGGCAGAAACTGCCACGGACGGATAGCTCACCAGCTGCTCGATATCGGCGACGACATCTTCCCAGACCTCGTCGACATACTCAGCGACGCTCTGCTCCACCTGATTCATAGACTGCCTCCTTACCAATGAGCGGCAAGCGTACCCGCCCCTCACATTTAGTTCCTAGATAGAGAAAAGTTTAGCAAGCTCGGCCACCGAGTGCACCACTGCATCGGCACCCGCCGCCTCATGCTCACCCGGCGCCGCCGCGCCCGAATAGATGCCGATGCACGGCACGCCCATCGCGTGCGCACCCTCGACGTCGTTAAAGCGATCGCCGATCATCACGGCATCGTCCGCCGTCGCGCCGAGCGCCGCCAGGGCATCGCGAACCGAATCGGCCTTGGTCTCGCGCCCCTGCGGCGGATTCATGCCAACCACGGCTTCGAACTGAGAAAGACCAAGCTCATGCACCATGTCGATGCATTTGGCCTCCATGCGTGACGTCGCCACGGCCATACGCTTGCCCCGGGCGGCCAACTCATCCAGCAGCTCGGGAATCCCATCGAACACGGGGTACTCCTCCGGTCCCAGCTCATCAAAAAAGGCGCGGTACTCGTCGGCCACCACAAGCGACTCCTCGCGGGAAAAGCCGTAAAAGTCGTGAAAGCTCTTCCACAGGGGCGGCCCGATCATGCGGCGCAGATCACCCATCTGCGTCTCCGAAAACCCGCGCGCAGCCAGCGTCTTGCGCGTCGAGGTCGTCACTGCCCGACCCGTATCGGCCACCGTGCCGTCAAAATCGAACAGCACAACCGGCCGCTCGCAAAGTTGCAATGCCGCCATCGGCACCCTTCTTCCCCAGTTGATGATTTCCACACCACCGCTTCAAACTGTTGACTATTCAACAATTGAACCTAGCAATGTAGAGCAACTCCACTATACTTGTCGCACTTTGCTTTCAGAAGGCGGCGCTGCCGCGCCCCAACGAAAGGTGCAATTATGTCTTTTGCCATCATAACCGACTCCACGTCGGACATCTCCCCCGCCCGTGCCCAAGAGCTCGGCATTTACGTGATTCCGCTGCATGTGATTATCGAGGGCGAGGACCTGCTCGACCAGGTGCAGATTACCGCCGAGGAATACGTCGCCCGCATGGCTGGCTCCGAGCAGCTGCCGCACACCTCGCAGCCGAGCGCCGGCGAGTTCAAGGCGCTGTTTGACCGCGTACGCGCCGATGGCCACGACAGCGCGATCTTTATCTCGCTGTGCAGCGAGTGGTCCGCCTGCTATTCCAACGCATGCCTGGTCGCCGAGACCCACGAGCTCGACGTGCGCTGCATCGATTCGCGCACCGGCTCGGGCACCGAGGGCCTGCTGGTGGAGTACGCGCTTGCCATGCGCGAGGACGGCCGCAGCTTGGACGAGACCGAGGCGCAGATCCGCGCGACGCTGCCCGACGCCCACCTGCTGCTGATTCCCCGCACGCTCGAGAACCTGGTCAAAAACGGCCGCGCCCCCAAGCTCGCCGGCCAGCTCACGCAGATGCTCAACATTCGCCTGGCCGTTTCGCCGGAGTGGAAATCGGGCGAGATCAAGGCCATCAAAAAGGGCCGCGGCGCCAAGCGCATCGTCGCCAACACCATGGCAGATTGCCTCGCGTTTTTGGACGAGCACCCGGGCTCAAGCGTGCGTGTGCTCACGACCGGCGCCGCCGAGGAGCAGGAACTTGTCAACGAGGCACTCGCGGGCCAGGATTACGTAGACGCCGGCACCGGCCCCATCGGCTGCACCATCGCCACCCATGTAGGCGTCGACGCCATCGCCATCAGCTACTGTCCTCGTTACCAGCCCATCCACTAGGGGCACCTTTACCACTTGCGGTGGAATAGGAACTGTTTTTGGCTTATCAGCCGCAAATCAATCCCTATTCCACCGCAACTTAGAAATCGGCGATCAGCCCAGCGGACCCTGAAACAGTTCCTGATGAGTGCCCATTCTCACCAGCCTAATCACTGGGTTAGTCTTATGGGGAAGATAAAGAACGACCACATCGACCAAGCCATCGGATAGGTGGAAATCGATGTGGCCGTTGTAGTTTCCGCTCGGGTTTGAGAGCTCGTGGGCGCCATACTCCGCCGGAAGTGACCCATGAGCCACAAGCTCTGCAACCGCCGCTTTAAACTCACTTTTTAGCTGCGGATGCATGCGCATCGTTCGTTTGTAGTCCACCTTAAATTGAGCCTCGACTTTAATCTCGAACATCGCTATTCCTCATCGAGGAATGACATAAGCTCATCAGCGTTATTGAATGACAGGCTATCGTCCGGCAAAATCCCCAGCTCATGAGCATCGGCGATCACCATGGCGCGCCTCGTCACCTCGTTGGGCACCTCCGCCCTTCCTACAATCTCAAAAGGAATCTTTCGCTGATTTACCAGCTGCCGAACGGCAAGATTGAGATAGGAATTGAGGCTGAGGCCGACCGAATCCAAGAACTCAGTCGCCTGCTCCTTGAGCCCCTCTTCGATTCGAACCGTCGTAGGCTTAACTGTTGCTGTAGACATTTGCGACCTCCTCGCCCTCGTCTTTTACACCAGTATACCCAATATAAATGGCAATCTGATGTTAGATAACATCAGATTGCCATGCGTATTCATGTCGCGTGGGCACGATTGATCTACATCAGCCCGCTGAGCGCAATGTCAACGGCCTCGTTGAGGTCGTCGGTAATGTGCACCAGCTCCGGATCGAGCGGACTGATCATGCCGGCGTCCATCACCGGACCGTTGAGCCAGTCGAACAGGCCCTGCCAGTACTCGCTGCCCACCAGCACGAGCGGCATGCGCTTGACCTTGTGCGTCTGCACCAGCGTGAGAACCTCGAACATCTCGTCGAGCGTGCCAAAGCCGCCGGGAAATACGATGGCGCCCGAGCTGTACTTAACGAACATGGTTTTGCGCACAAAGAAGTAGCGGAAGTCCATGCCGAGGTTCACGTATTTGTTGAGCCCGTGCTCATGCGGCAATTCAATACCTAGGCCAACTGACTTGCCGTTGACACTCGCTGCTCCCCTGTTGGCCGCTTCCATGATGCCGGGGCCGCCACCGGTGATGACCGCCACGCCACGTTGCGCGATCTTGCGCCCGACGGTGCGCGCCGCCTTGTAGAGCGGATCGGTCTTGGGCGTGCGGGCGCTACCGAAGATAGTCACCGCAGGTCCAAGCTCGGCAAGTGCGCCAAAGCCATCGACAAACTCTGCCTGAATTCGCAGCACGCGCCAGGGGTCGGCGTGCAGCCAGTCAGTCGACTCCTCGGGCGCCAGCAGGTTGGCGTAGGTGTTGTCCTTAGGAATCATGGGGCCGCGCATGACCACGGGGCCGCGGCGGTACGTCTCGTCGTAGGCAGGCTCGCCCTCGACGTTCTCATTCTTAATCATGGGTACTCCTATCGAGAAAAAGAAAAACGGGCGGGGTCGACGCTATGCGTCAAACACCCGCCCGAGCATCAACTATTCGGTATGGTACCCACGACGCATCAAGCACTTGCAAGCTATCGGTCAGCGGTCGCGCAGCCGGTGTCAACGAATGTGACGACCGGCTGGCGCCCGACCATTGCCGTTGCCCACGCTCTGCAAGCGTGTCTGTCGCCCTTAGTAATCCACCGCGGCAGGACTATTCATCCAATCGCTCACGAATGCGCCGTAGCGGCCCTCGATAATGGCCTGGCGGGCACGCTGCATAAGGTTGAGCAGGTAGTAGATATTGTGCATCGAAAGCAAAATGCCGCCGAGCATCTCCTTCTGCGTGACCATGTGGCGAATGAGCGCGCGGCTGTAGCCGCCCGTGCACACCGGGCAGGTGCAGGTGGGGTCGATGGGGCCGTCGTCGTGCGCAAAGCGCGCGTTACGGAAGTTAAGGCGACCTTCACTGGAGAACGCCGTACCCATGCGACCGGTGCGCGTCGGCAGCACACAGTCGAACATGTCGATGCCCACGCCCACGCCGCGTACGAGCGTGGTGGGGTTGCCGACACCCATCAGGTAGCGCGGCTTATGCTTGGGCATGTACTCGCTCACGAGCGGCGCCAGGGTCTCGAACATGGTCTCGTGATCCTCGCCCACCGAATAGCCACCGATACCATAGCCCGGGAAGTCGCCGCACTCCTCCAGATGGCGCAGCGAACGCAGGCGCAGATCCAGGTGCATGCCGCCCTGAACGATGCCAAAGAGCGCCTGGTCATCGCGGGTATGCGCCTTATAGCAGCGCTCGGCCCACATGCTCGACAGCTCAACGGCGCGCTCAACGTAGGCGCGCGTGGCGGGATAGCCCGGGCACTGGTCGAGCTGCATGCAGATATCGGAGCCGAGTTTCATGGCGATTTCCATGTTGTCCTCGGGCGTCCAAAACACGTGGCGGCCGTCGTAATCGTTGACAATAAAGCGCACGCCCTCATCGGTGAGCTTGACGGCATCGTTGTGGCTGAAGACCTGGAAACCGCCCGAGTCGGTGAGGATGGGGCCGTGCCAGTTCATGAACTTGTGCAGGCCGCCCAGCTCGGCGATGGCATCCTCGCCGGGACGCATGGACAGATGATAGGTATTGGCGAGCACGATCTGGGCGCCGAGCTTCTTGACAGTCTCGGTAGGAATGCCCTTGACGTTTGCCTTGGTGCCCACGGGCATAAAGATCGGCGTCTCGATGTCGCCGTGCGGGGTGTGCAGCACGCCGGCGCGCGCGTGCGTCGTCGGATCCTCGGCAATCAGGTCGAATTTAAAAAGGTTCTGGTCCATAAACTGGAACTCCTTGGTTGCGGTTCATACGCAAACCATTATACGGGCAACCCGCAAGAAGCACCGACTCGACAGAAACTGGCGCGAGGAGGATACGGCAGGGACACGGCAAATGAGCGTGAATTTTTGGACGCTTACCGGATGAGCGTGGATAATCTCCCACTTTTGCCCAAAGCACAGCCCAAAAACGGGAGATTATCCACTTTCATTCTGCGGGCACTCATTTAAGTACGTCCCCGATGAGTGGAGCTATTTACCAGCCACGCCAACGCCGATGTTTTGGCAACGCCGATGTTTTGACAACGTCAGCGAGCGGTCACCAGGGCGAACAAATTGGCATGAAAAGAGGGCGGCATTGACCTTCTGGTCATGCCGCCCTCTTTGAATGACAAGTTGTCGCCCTGGTGACCGCGCAGCGTCGACCCGTTACGCGGTTTGGTAAAACCGCGTAACCCTACGGACGCTGGCCCATGCCACCCTCGAGGGTGACGGTCTCGCCGTTCATATACTTAAAGTCGGGACCGCAGAGCTGAACGACAACGCGGCCGATTTCCTTCTCGACGTCGCCGTAGTGGCCAGCCGGCGGCATGTGGACGTTGGCCTTGAACGCCTCAGGATAGGCATCCTGGAAGTTCTCGAGCGCAGCGGTCCAAGCAAGCGGGCAAACGATATTGACGTTGATGCCGTCCTTGCCCCACTCGTTGGCAGCGACGCGGGTCAGACCGCGGATACCCTCCTTGGCAGCGGCGTAGCTGCACTGGCCATAGTTGCCAAACAGGCCGGCGCCCGAAGCAAAGTTGACCACGGAGCCCTTGGTCTCCTTCAGGTGCGGGTAGGCCTTCTGCATGTACAGGTAGGTGGCATACAGACCGGAGTAAATGGCGAGGTTGAACTGGTCCATGGTGTGATCGGCGATCGTCACGCCCGAGGCGCTGGCCTGAGCGTTGTTGACGACGGCGTCGATGCGGCCGAACTCCTCAATGGCCTTGTCGATGACGTTCTGGACGACAGCCTCGTTGTCCTGACCAGCCGAGACATCGGCCTGAACAGGCAGAACCTTGACACCGTACTCGGCCTCGAGGGATTCCTTGGCGGCCTCGAGCTTGGCAACGTTGCGGCCGGTAATGACGAGGTTTGCGCCCTCCTTGGCAAAAGCGATATCGATACCGTAGCCGATGGAGCCAGCGGAGCCGTCCTTGAGCGTGGCCTTGCCGCCGCCGGTGACGATCACGGTCTTACCAGTGAAAAGTCCCATATAAAGTCCTTTCAAATCGCGACGGGCGCACCCGCCGACTGCGCGCATCCAAATAAACGCGACAAAAGCTGAAATGCAACTTTAACGGGTTCAAGTGAAAAGAAAAGGCCTCGGCAGGCGAACGGCATAACGTCTTTCGGCGAAGGGATTGTCAAGTACAAACTGGATAAAGTGGCCGAGTTTTTGCTATCGACGCGAGCCATCGAACACGTTTTGAAACTTTGCTGCAGCGCGCGGGATGTCGGCGCGAGACTTTATCATAGGGTGACAAACAACGATGAGGAGCACATGCCTATGACAGACGAGCTGGACCCCCAGACTCAACAGCATATTGATGATTCCGCAGACGTCACCGCAGATGCTGACGCTGTGACCTGCGATGATATTGACCTCGACGACCCCATCTTGGACGAAAGCGCTACGGCGGAAACCCCCGGCGCCGAAGATGCAGGCGAGCAAAATGACGATGTGCCCGCTCAGGACGACGCCCCTGTACAGGATGCTGCTCCGCAAGCTGCGGGCCCTATCGAGGTTTCTTCGGAAGAAGAGCTCGACGCCGTCATGGACTCCATGATGGATGCCGTCAAAGCGATGAAAGACGCCGTGGCCGACGCTGACGTTGACGCCGAGGAAGAGGAGGCCGCCGAGGCAGCCTCGACCTTCGTACCCGGCGAGACTCCGGTTGCCGACCAGGGCAGCACCATGCCCTCGTTCCTGCAACTCGAGCACCCCACGATCGGCGCCGACGCAGTCGACCCGCACGCAGCGGGCTTTTCCGTGATCGAAGGCGGCACCGGCAATATCGCCGCGCCACAAACTACCGATGTTGACGCTGCCGACACCGCTCGCCCGACTGCCCCGCACTCCCCCGCCGCGAGCCGCGATCTGGGGACCGCTGTCTCGAACACTGCGAACGCCGTGGGCACCTTTATCGCCCAAGGTGCCTCGGCCATGCGCGAGATGAACGCCGCGAAAAAGGCACTTGCCGATGCCCGCGCCCACCTGGCCGAACTTGAGCAGCGCATTGCCGATCAGGCCGAGGAACTCGAGACACGCCAGGATATCGCAGGCCGCTACGATCAGATCGTCGCCGACCAGCGCCAGGCGATTGCCACGGCCCAAAAGACTGCAGCGGCCGCCGAGATTGACCGTGATGCCCACGCCTCCAAAGCGACAGAGCTCAAGGGTCAGCTCGAACAAATGAAGACAGAGGATGACGCGACTGAGCTCCGCCTGAAGGCCGCGCTCGATGCCGTGGAGGCCCGCGAGGCGAGCTCGCGCGAGACCGGCAACCGCCTCGTTCGACGTCTTGAGGATTCCAAGCGCATCCGCGACAAGGTGAAGGCAGAGCGAGACACCGGCATTGCCGCCGCACAACAAACCGTCGACGCCACGCGCGCCCAGCTCGAGACGCTGCGTCATGAGTATGCCGAGCTGCAACGCAATCCCTCGGCAAATCCCGCCAACTATACGGTGCGCACCAGCGAGCTCTCGATGCAGATTTCCGACACGGCAGATGCCCTGCGTAAAGCCGAAGAAGATGTCCCGCGCATCACCGCCGACCTTGAGCATTCACTTGCCGCAGCCGAGCAGGCCGTCGAGCAGGCTCAAGCCCCTATCGCCGACGCAAAACGCGCGCACCAAGCCGTGACGACCGAAGCCGATGCCGCGCGCGACGAGTTGCAGACGGCGAAGACTGCCGCCGCGACTCGTCAGCGCGAACTGCGCGAGAAGATCGCCGCGGAGGACAAGGCACGCCGCGACCAGGAGCAGACCATCGCCAACGCCCAAGCAGATGCCGCACATGCACAGTCGATCATCGAACAGGCGACCGAAGTACACGACCACCCAGAGATCACTGAATCGCTCGCCGGGTCCTTGGCACGAGATAAGGCCGAACACGCCGAAACCGAGCGCGAAGTGGCCCAGCTCGAGGCTACCGAGGATGACGTACGAGAGCGCACCCGCGACTCACGCATCAAATTCACCGGTGCCATCGTCTGCATCGTCGCCGTGATTCTAGCGATCATCCTGGTCTGGCTCTTCGCGAGCAAGTAAACCAGTTGCCAAAAAACGTTCAACGCAGTTGCGGTGAGATAGTTCCTGTTTAGTCCTCAATAAGGCCAATTCAAGAACTATCTCACCGCAACCTATTTAAATCGACGCAAGGCAACCTATCCCTCTTGCACCAATCTCTTGACATAAGGACTGTCCCCAAGTGCCGACACAAAAGGAACGTCCCCAAGTGCCAACAAAGGCGACGCCGATGCCTTGGCAAAGTCAGCGAAAACCCGCCAGAGCGAGCAAGGTGCCTTGAAACGAGGCGGCATTGACCTTCTGGTCATGCCGCCGAAGTTGAAAGGCAGATTGCCGCTCTGGCGGGTTTGCAGCGTCGAGCCGTTACGCGGTTCGTAGAACCGCGTAACTAACAAATGAGCATCGCATCACCAAAGCTGAAGAAGCGGTAGCGCTCCTCGATGGCGGCGGCGTAGGCATCCATGATCTGGTCGCGGGTGGCAAGCGCGCTCACGAGCATCATGAGCGTGGAGCGCGGCACGTGGAAGTTTGTGATCAGCGCGTCGACCACGTGATAGGTCGAGCCGGGCATAAGGTAGAGCTGCGTCGTGGCGTTCTCGCGCACCACGATGTCACCGCGGCCAAGTGTATCGGCCCCGTCCTCGCGGCCCTCAAAATAGCGCGCCGTCACGGCCGGATCGGACACCGGTGCCTCAGCGTCAAAGGCGCTCTCGAGCGAGCGCACTGCGGTGGTACCGACAGCAATCACGCGATGCCCCTCGGCCTTAGCCTTATGCACGGCGTCGACAACCTCCTGCGACACGTGGTAGCGCTCGGTGTGCATCACGTGCTGCGTGGGGTCGTCCTCCTCCACCAGACGGAAGGTATCGATACCCACCTCGAGCTCGACGGCGGCAAACTTCGCACCCTTGGCCTCGATAGCGGCCATAAGCTCGGGCGTAAAATGCAGACCCGCCGTAGGAGCGGCAGCCGAGTGCTCCTCCTTCATGGCGTAGACG
The DNA here is from genome assembly GCF_003462845.1 of Collinsella sp. AF15-51. Taxonomy (NCBI): domain Bacteria; kingdom Bacillati; phylum Actinomycetota; class Coriobacteriia; order Coriobacteriales; family Coriobacteriaceae; genus Collinsella; species Collinsella sp. AF15-51. The sequence continues at coordinate 209,824 of NZ_QRYG01000001.1, forward strand.
GTCTGGTACTTCTCGGGATCGCCCTCGTAATCGGTAATGTAAGGCGGCAGCGGCACGTGGCCGGCAGCATGGATGGCCTCGTCGAGCGTGCGCGGGTCACCGGCGGCATTGCAACCGGCCGGCTCAAAACGCACCAGACGACCGCCGCGGCTATCGGTGACAAAGTCGATGACCTCGGCCATCAGCACCACGGGAGCCCCCTCGGGCGCATGGGCGCCACCGGCGCGATACTCAATCTGAGCACCGGGCTTCAGGCGCTTGCCCGGCTTGACCAGGCACTCCCAAACGTGACCCAGCGGGTCAACATCCTCGCGGCGCTTGAGCAGCAGCGTCTCGACCACACCGCCCGAGCCAGCCTTGCGACCGATAAGACGGGCCGGCATCACGCGCGTCTGGTTGATGACGAGCACATCGCCCGGCTCGATATAGTCGATGATGTCGCGGAAGATGCGGTGCTCAACGGTACCGCCATGCTCTAGCGGCGTTCCTGTCTCGGAGCCTTTGCGATCAACCACCAGCAGGCGGCAGGAGTCGCGCGGCTCGGCAGGAGCCTGGGCAATCAGTTCCTCAGGAAGGTTGTAGTCAAAATCATCGGTACGCATAGACACGTCGGATACTCCTTATATAGCTAAAGTCCGCTCTACATCCTAGCAGGCTGACGTCCCAAACGAACTACTTTTTGGCGGCTTTGCGCTCGTCGCGGATGCGGGCGCGGTCCATGGCCGCCTCGACAGCAGAAAAGCGGCAACCACAGTAGTTCTGCCGATACATGCCCAGCTCGCGCGAACGGCGTGTCGCCTCGGGGTAATACGGGCGAAAATCGCGAATGACCGGAGTGAGACCGCGGGCGGCAGCCAAGCGCTCAAGCACATCATTGCAGGTATCGAACAGCTGATACGGCGATACGGCGAGCGTCGTACCCACATATTCAAACCCGCGCTCCTGGGCAACGCGGCACGCCTCGGCCAGGCGCAGGGCATAGCACGCGCGACAACGACGGGGACGATCGGCACCCAACGGAGCCACGCCGGTTTCCCAGCGTTCGCGGTCCTCCCCGGCCTCGATGAGCTCGATGTCGCCATCGGCACACCACCGGCGCAGCTCGTCCAAACGACGCTGCCATTCATCGCGCGGCTGAATATTGGGGTTGGTCCAGCAGATCGTGGGTTCAAACCCCTCCTCGCGCAGCAGGCGAACCGGCTCAAGCGAACACGGCGCACAGCAAGCGTGCAACAACAACGGCCTCATCAACATCTCCTCACCCGAAAAAGCGCACGCCAAAGGACGTGTCCTCGCAGGCGGCAATGCGGCGGTCGCGCAGGATCGTCCGCACGTAATACCAGTCGCCCGTGCATCCCGAAAGGTGCAAACCAGCCGCCAGGTAGCACAGCAGCGGATACCCCGAAAACGCAAATCCCAGGGCAAACGCCGCCGTCACAACAACCGTCGGCGCCAGGCAAACCGCCATGTACCGCCGGCGCGAATACACAATCCCCTCGGCGCAGGCATAGATCATGCACGTCTCACGGTTCGCTCCAAAAGTCACGTGCGCACTCGCGAGCGCCAGCAGCTTAAAAAACACACCGTGCACCAGCTCGTGCACGGCAAACGACGCCATTGAGACCGCAGCCAAGCCGACTATCCAGCCCACGACTGCCGTCCAGCCGCCCGCATCAGCAGCATCCAAGTCTGCAGGCCCGCCCAGCAGCATAAACACCGGCACCAGGCACACGGCAAACACGCCGACTACGACCATCCCCCACACGAAGCAAGCGTGCAGAAAATCCTCGTCTTCAAACGCATGTATGTTGGAAATCTCATTCATAGCATCTTAGGATAGCGCCCCTGCCACGTACCCGTCCGCATGTGCGATAATGTCGAACGATATGCACGAATTGACCACCGCGCCGCCGAGCCCCGCGCCCGGCCGCGCTCTCACCATATGCGAAGGAGTCCCATGGCATCCAAATACTCCATGAACGACCGTCCCAGCTGGCCGCGCCGCGCCATCGTTACCGCCGGCGAGCCCTACGGCAACAAGGGCCTTCACTTTGGCCACGTTGGCGGCGTCTTTGTCCCGGCCGACTTCTTCGCCCGTTTCCTGCGCGACCGCCTGGGCCGCGAGAACGTCATCTTCACCTCGGGCACCGACTGCTACGGCTCGCCCATCATGGAGAGCTACCGCAAGCTCAAGGAGAACGAAGGCTACGATAAGTCCATCGGCGAGTATGTCGAGTCCAACCACTCCCGACAGGCCGCGACCCTCAACAACTACAACATCAGCTGCGACATCTACGGCGGCTCAGGCCTTGAGCCAGCTGCGCAGATTCACAACGAGGTTACCGCCGAGATTATCGAGCGCCTGCACGAGCAGGGCACCATCTCCAAGCGCTCCACGCTGCAGTTCTACGATGCCAAGGCCGGCACGTTCCTCAACGGCCGTCAGGTGATCGGCCGCTGCCCCATCCAGGGCTGCAAGTCCGAGAAGGCTTATGCCGACGAGTGCGATCTGGGCCACCAGTTTGAGCCCGAAGAGCTCATCGCACCCAAGAGCCAGCTCACCGGCGAGGTGCCCGAGCTGCGCCCGGTCGACAACCTCTACTTCGACCTACCCGCCTACCTCGACTTTATGAAGACCTATACCGCCAAGCTCGCCCAGAACCCACAGGTTCGCTCCGTGGTCTCCAAGACCATGGAGGAGTGGCTGCTGCCGGCTCAGCTCTACATCCAGAACAAGTTCCGCGAGGCCTTCGATGCCGTCGAGGACCAGCTCCCCGAGCACACCGTGCTGGAGCCCGAGGGCAACAAGAGCAGCTTTACCGTCACCTTCCCCAGCTGGAAGGAGCGCGACGACGCCCACGCGGTGCTCGCCAACGGCGGCGTGCGCTTCCGCAGCGGCAAGGCGCTCGTGCCCTTCCGCATCACCGGCAACATCGACTGGGGCGTTCCGGTGCCCGAGGTTGACGGCGTAACCGACGTCACCTGCTGGTGCTGGCCCGAGAGCCTGTGGGCGCCCATCAGCTACACTCGCACCGTGCTCGCACGCGATGCCAAGGCCGCCGGCGTGACCGAGGGCGTCGCCGCCCAGGATGCCGCCCTCATGGGCGAGCCCGCCGCCGATTCCACGCAGGTCCCCGCGCCCACCTACCAGCACAGCTCGCTCGACTGGCGCGACTGGTGGTGCTCGGACGACGCGCAGATCTACCAGTTCATCGGTCAGGACAACATCTATTTCTACTGCATCGCGCAAACCGCCATGTGGGAGGCCCTGGGTTGGGACCTTACGCAGAGCACCGTCAGCGCCTGCTATCACCTGCTCTACATGGGCAAAAAGGCGAGCTCGTCCTCGCAGACCCCTCCCCCGCCGGCAGACGACCTGCTCAACCACTACACCTGCGAGCAGATGCGCGCGCACTGGCTGTCGCTCGGCCTATCCGAGAAGCCGGTGAGCTTTAGCCCCAAGGCATACGACACGCGTGTGACCGGCAAGGACAAGGACGGCAACGAGGTGCGTGCCTGCGACGACAAGCGCGTTATCGATCCGGCCCTTAAGGAGAGCGCCCTTTTGACCGGCGTCTTCAACCGCCTGGCCCGCAGCTGCTTCTACGGCGTCGCCATCAAGGAGGGCGACGAGAGCCCCTACCGCAACGGCTGCATCCCCGCCGGTGCCGCTTCTGACACCGTGGTCGAAGCCGCCGAGCAGGCAGCTCTCGCCTTTGAGCAAGCCATGTACAAGTTCGAGACGCACCGCGCGCTCGCCGTGTGCGACGACTACCTGCGTGCCGCCAACAAGCGCTGGAGCGACGCCTCTAAGGCCGCCAACAAGCTCGAGGGCGAGCCGGCAAACGCCGCAATGACGCAGGCCCTCGTCGACGCCTTTACCGAGCTGCGCGTGGCGACCGTCCTGATGCACGGTATTGTGCCGGCCGGCTGCGAGCTCATCTGCGAGTACTTCGACGTCGACCCGGTCGCTTTCTTTAGCTGGGATAACATCTTTGCCTCCACGGACGAGTTCGTGGAGATCCTGGGCGAGAAGCCCGGCGAGCACCGCGTGAAGCCGCTGCCCCCGCGCTTCGACTTCTTTAGCAAGCACGAGAGCCAGTACTAAACACTCGACATGTAATGGAATGGGAAGGAAAGACGGATGTCCAAGCCGCGTCGTCGTAAGCAGAAAAAGCAGGTCAAGGCCGAGCTCAAGCTCAGGCAGTTTGCCGCCACCGAGCTTTCCGACCAGCTTGCCGCCCTCCCCTGCGCTGCCGACCTGCCGCGCTTTATGGTCGACACGGTTGCCGGCGCCTATACGCCTGCCGATGCCGAGCTCATGATCGAGGGCTTCGGCGCCGCGGCCACACGCCCGGTCACGCTGCGCACCAACACGCTCAAGGCGACCGCCGAGGACATCGCCGCCGCGCTCGACGCAGCCGGCATCGCCCACCAAACCGTCGCTTGGTACCCAGATGCCTTCATCCTGCCCGACGCCCAGGTTTCCGACCTGTGGGACCTCGACATCTATCGCGACGGCAAGATCTACCTTCAGAGTCTGTCGTCCATGATGCCGCCACTCGTACTGGGCGCTCAGGCCGGCGAGGACATCCTGGACATGTGCGCGGCCCCCGGCGGCAAGACGACGCAGATCGCCGCCCTCACCCAGGGACAGGCACACCTCACCGCCTGCGAGATGAGCATTCCCCGCGCCGAAAAGCTCGAGTCAAACCTCCACCGCCAGGGTGCCAAAAACGTGCCCGTCATGCGCATCGACGCACGCGAGCTCGACGAGTTCTTCCGCTTCGATCGCATCCTGCTCGACGCCCCCTGCACCGGCACGGGCACCGTCATCAGCGGCAACGAGAAAAGCCTGCGCAGCCTGACCGAGCAGCTGCTGAGCAAGTGCGCCCGCTCGCAGCGAGCACTTCTGGACCGCGCCATGGGAGCCCTCAAACCGGGCGGCACGCTCGTCTATTCGACTTGTTCGATCTTACCGCAGGAAAACGAGGACGCCCTGCAAGAGGCCCTCGACAAGCATATGGACTGCGAGCTCATCCCCCTCGATGGCACGCCAAGCGAAAGTGAGGCACGCCGCGCCCAGGAAGCTGGCGAGAAGCCGCGCATCGAGTCCAACGCCCTGACCGAGGCCATTGCCGCGGGTCAGGTATCGGCCATCGCCAACGGCCTGCCCGGCACGCTCACCATTCCGCCCAGCCGCGAATTTGAGGGCTTCTACATTGCCCTGATCCGAAAACGCAGCTAGCGTACGGATCCAAAACTCAACAAGCTATCTCCGTGCGCGTTTGTCCTGCTGGTCGCGATGCTGTTTAAGCATCGCGCGCTCCTTGCGTTCGGCCCTTTTGCCCTTAATGGCCGTGACCACAAAGTAGATGACCGCGGCGGCAACGATTGCGCCCACGCATAGGCCAATCGAGCCCAACATTACCGAAAATTCCATACCGCGTCACCTCTCTTTTAAACGGGACTTTCAAGATAGCACCTCGATCCCCGCCACCACAGCTCCTTCACGTTCGCCGCCCTTCGGTCTAACGGAGGACGCGGCGGGGAAAAATCAACTCGTCAAACGATTTAGCAAGCACAACGCTGCCGGCACCCTGCCGGCCGTCATCACATAGAATCGAGCCTCCATGGATACCCTCAACGATCTAAATGAGCGCGTCGACGCCTTCGTCGGCACCAGCTCCTTCGACACGCCTGCCGCGGCAAACGACCAAGCCCCCATCGATGTGCCCGCCGAGGTTCACGAGGACATTGTCGCCTCGGTCGATTTCTCCGAGGTCGAGCTCGCAGACGAGTTCACCGAACCCCAGGTAGCCGTGACCCCCAACGGACTGCTTCCCATGGAGCCGCTGCACATCGACGGGCGCCTGCGCAAGGCGGCCCTTCGCATGCCTGACGAGATTGAGGAGGCCAGCGGCTTCACGCTCTTCGGCCGTCGTATCAAATCGCTCATCTACACCACCGACGTCGCGGTCATCCGCAACTCCAATGCCGATGCCGTCTTTGCCGTTTACCCCTTCACGCCGCAGCCGGCCATTACGCAGGCGCTGCTGACCGTCGCCGAGTGCCCGGTCTTCGTAGGCGTGGGCGGTGGCACCACCACCGGCAAGCGCTCCGTTCAGATGGCAGCCGTCTCCGAGATGCAGGGCGCGGCGGGCTGTGTGGTCAACTCCCCCGCCACCGCCGAGATGGTCGAGCACATCACCAACATCGCCGACATCCCCGTCATCGCCACGGTCGTACGTTGCGACGACGATGCTCACGCAAAGGTGCGCGCGGGCGCCAAGATTCTTAACATCGCGGCCGGCAAGAACACGCCACAGGTCCTGCGCGAGCTGCGCGAGCACTATCCCAACCTGCCGCTCATCGCACCGGGCGGCAAGACGCCCGAGAGCATCCGTGAAACCATCGCCGCCGGTGCCAACGCCATCATTTGGACGCCGCCTTCGGCCCAGCAGCTGCAGACCGACATGATGCAGCGCTACCGCAAGATGAAGGAAGACGCCACGCCCGTCATCTCGCACGACGATATACCCATTATCGACCAGGTTGCCGCCGCCGAGGTCAGTCACGTCGAGAACATGAATCCCGACGTGCCGATTCCCGACGAAGTCATCGAGCGCGTTGCTTCGATCCACGATCATATCGAGGAGCGTCGCGCCAACCGTGGACTCAAGCCCTCGCTGCACGGCTTCTTCTTCCGCGGAAAGAAACGCTAGCAAAACATCTTGGCCCGCCCCACAAACGTGAGGCGGGCCGTTTTCGTTTGAGCAATCATGCGGCGATGTGATGGGGCAAATTAATCCACGCGCTTGTCGCCCATAAAGAAGAGCGCCACCGTACCAGGTCCGGTATGCGAGCCAATCAGAGTACCGATGTTATTAATCTCAATCTTGCCTTTAAGCTGCGGAACCTGTTCCTCAATCAGCGCCGCAACTGCCTCGGCATCCTCGCGGCACGCCGAGTGCGACATGATGCACTTACCCGAATAATCCGCACCGTCCTGCACGTGTGCCATCATAGTCTTAGCCATCTCGGAAATCGCGCGCTTCTTAGTGCGAATCTTCTCACGTGGCGACAGCTTACCTTCGCAATCGACCGTCATAAGTGGGCAAATCTTAAGCGCCGTGCCGATGATTGCGCTCGCAGCCGAAATGCGACCGCCGCGCAGGTAGCTCGACAGATCGGTCGAGAAGAACCAGTGGTGCAGGTTGAGTTTGTGCTCCTCGATCCAGGCGGCCGTCTCGTCGAGTGAAGCCCCGCTATCGCGCACGTCGGCGGCACATTCCGCCAGCAGGCCAAAGCCCGAAGACGCTGCCAGCGAATCGATGACGCGCACCTTGCCGCCCTGGGGATAGCGATCCGCGAGCATCTGCGCCGCAACGCAGGCCGATCCATACGTGCCCGAAATACCCGACGACAACGTCAGGTGCAGCACGTCTTTACCCTCGGCAACAAACGGCTCCCAAAACTCCTCGTACTCGCCCACGCTCACCTGAGACGTCTTGGGCATGGCGCCTGCGGCAATCTGGGCAAAAAACTCGTCCGGCGTAATCGACTGATACAGATCGTCCGTATAGACAACATCGTCGATCTCGTAATGAAAACACACGACAGGGATATTGCGCGACGCAAAGAACTCACGGGTTCGGTCGGCGGCGGATTCACAGGTCAGGACAAAATCACTCATATGAGGCTCCTTACTCATTGCTGCGCAAATTATCGCACAGTGAGCCTACATACGGTACATATGTCCACTATTTACCAAATCGAACCAAAAATAGCGAACATCTTTACCACCATCGTCTCCACCGGCCCCACGCATAAATATCTGAGAAAACACCTTCTGTCGTCTCCACTCAACCGCCATATCTACCTCCACTAAATCGATTTACCAAACCGTTCGGCTAACAATTCGGCTGCCCATCCCCAATCGAAACAAAAGCGGCGCATACTGATAAACGTTTTACGCTGTTTATCAGTTTTACCAGCCCTATCGGAAGGTGTTTCATGGTCGCATTCGATCGCAATCCGCAAGACTTCAAGTATCTGCGCCTGCTGTCGAGACAGTTTCCCACCGAGCAATCCGCGTTTACCGAGATCATCAACCTCTCGGCCATCCTCAACCTGCCCAAAGGCACTGAGCATTTTATGAGCGACGTGCATGGCGAGTACGAAGCCTTTATGCACATCCTCAACAACTGCTCGGGCGTCGTGCGCGAGCATGTCGACGAGATTTTTGGCGAAACGCTCTCCTTTGACGAGAAGGGCGAGCTGTGCACGCTCATCTACTACCCGCGCGAGAAGATCGAGCTGGTCCGCAGCCAGCGCGAGGACTCGCCCACCTGGTACAAGACGATGCTTGACCAACTCATTATGGTTGCCCGCTCGCTTTCGAGCCGTTATACGCGCTCCAAGGTGCGTAAGGCCATCCCACGCGATTACGCCTATATCATCGACGAGTTGTTGCACACGCACCCGGACGAGAACAACTATCGCGTGCGCTATCACGAGCGCATCGTGGAGTCCATCCTGGAGACCGCAAGCGCCGACGACTTTATCGAGTCGCTTGCCTCGCTCATCAAGCGCCTGGCCGTCGACCACCTGCACCTGGTGGGCGACATCTTCGACCGCGGTGGCGGCGCGGCCAAGATTATGGACCGCCTGCTCACCTACCATTCACTCGACATCCAGTGGGGCAACCACGACCTGCTGTGGATGGGCGCTGCGGCCGGTGAGCCCGCCTGCATCGCCACGGTGCTGCGCAACAACCTACGCTACGACAACTACGAGATCCTGGAGAACGACTACGGCATCTCGCTGCGTGAGCTTGTCGCCTTTGCCGATGCCACCTACACCGCCGGTGAGTCCATCACCCCGCTGATCAAGGCCATCAACGTGCTGCTCTTTAAGCTCGAGGGTCAGATTATCCAGCGCCATCCCGAGTTCGACATGACCGACCGCCTGTTACTCGACAAGATCGACCACGACACCGGCACGGTCACGCTCGCCGACGGCAGCGTGTGGCCGCTCACGACCAACGACTTCCCCACCGTCGACCCGACGGACCCCTACACACTCACGCCCGAGGAGCAGCACATCATAGACAAGCTCGTGTCCGAGTTTGTCACCGCCGATCACCTGCATCGCCATATCGATTTCCTCTATTCCCACGGCTCGATGTACAAGGTCGCCAACGGCAACCTGCTGTTCCATGGCTGCGTGCCACTCAACGAAGACGGCACCTTTAGCAGCATGAACTGCCTGGGCACCTGGCACACTGGCCGCGATTATCTCGATTTTTGCGACCACATCGCCCGCCGCGCCTGGCGCGTGGGCGACCGCGACGCTCTCGACTGGATGTGGTACCTGTGGATCGGCTTTAACTCACCCGCCAGCGGACGCCTGGTGCGTACCTTTGAGCGCGCCTATATCGCCGATAAGAGCACCTGGGTCGAGCCGATGGACCCGTACTTTACGCTTACCAAGTCGCCCTCGGTCTGCGACGACATCATGCGCGAGTTTGGCGTCACGCCCATGGCATGTTCACCGACCGGCCACATCATCAACGGCCACACGCCCGTTAAAACCACCAAGGGCGAGCAGCCCATCCGCGCCGAGGGCAAGCTGCTGGTCATCGATGGCGGCTTCTGCCGCGCCTACCATCCCAAGACGGGTATCGCCGGCTATACGCTCATCTCGAGCTCGCGCGGCTGCCGTCTCAAGTCGCACCGGGCCTTTACGACGGTTGCCGAGGCACTCACACGCAACGTGGACATCGAGAGCGAGACCAACCGTTTTGACCAAGCAGACCGTCGCCGCATGGTGAGCGACACCGATTCCGGAGCCAAGATCCGCAGCCAGATCCAAGACCTGCGCCAGCTGCTCGATGCATATAGAAACGGTGCTATCGAGGAGCGCGTCTAGCCCCACCCGCGGGGATTGGCTAAACTGTGCCAAGTTTGTCATCCCCGCGGCGCCCCGGCGCCACCATAAGGCAGGTACCATGCAAAAGCTCCTTGCGCAGATCATGAAGTTTGGCGTCGTCGGCGTCATTGCCACGGTCATCGACTTTGGCATTATGAATCTGCTCCACTACGGTCTGGGCCTCAACATCCTAATCGCCAACACCAGCGGCTTTATCATCTCGCTTATCTTTAACTACCTCGCAAGCATGAAGTACGTGTTTGCGCACAAGGAGGGCATGAGCCGCCGCCGCGAGTTCATTATCTTTGTCGTGCTGTCCGTGATCGGCCTGGCACTCAACGACGGTATCGTGTTGACACTCAACGCCGGCCTGGGACTCGAGGCCAATATCGCCAAGATCTGCGCCACCGCGCTTGTCATGGTCTACAACTTTGTGACCCGAAAGATCTTCCTGGAAGGCGACGAGACCAAGTAACTCGCAACCTTACAGCTTTACGATGCCCACGGATGACGCACGTCGAGCGCTGTGTCGTTCGTGAGCTTTGCTCGTTTACGGGCAAATTTTCAACGTTTGCGGATTAGCTCTTGAAAATTTGGCGAGTTCGTATAGTTCTTGGCAAAGACCTTACGTTTCCCTTGCAAAAGCTCTAAAGTATCCTCTGCTCGATTCATCAACGCATTGGATGTGATTACGTGCGCAAGGCACTGGCACAACCTCATACCAAGCAGTTCCTCAAGTTCGCTGTCGTGGGTCTTATCTCCTTTGGCATCGACTGGGGTATGCTCATTGCGCTTGTCGAGCTGTTTCACCTCGACTTTTTGATGAGCACCACGGTCTCGTTTACCACGTCCGTCGTGGTCAACTACTGGCTCAGCATGAAGTATGTGTTCGACCACCGCGAGGGCATGAGCCGCAAGCGCGAGTTCACGATCTTCACCATCCTGTCGGTGATCGGTCTGGGCCTCAACGACCTATACATGTTTGTGGGCGTCACGTTTTTGAGCATCGGCTACCAGGCCATGAAGGCCATCGCCACGTTCCTCGTCACCTGGTACAACTACTTCAGCCGCCGCTTCTTCCTCGAGGGCGCACGGTCGTAGTCGATTCACTATTTGCTTGAATGTATAACCGGTTGGAATTCCCATTCCAACCGTTTTTTGTTTGTCGAGAGACCCGGCGACCCAGTCCCATTCGTATGAAAAACGGGCGGCCCGGATGTCTGTCCGAACCGCCCGCTTGGTGCGATATGTCGAGGTCTCTAACCCGTTACGTAATACCAGACCACGTTGTCGCCGTTGGAGAGAACGTAGTTGCTGCAGGCCGTCATAGGCGTTGTGCCGTTGACGGAGTACATCCAGCCGCTCGTGCCGCCGTACTGCTTCTCGGCCAAACCACCAATCGCGGAGACATACGTGCCGAACGATGAGCCGTGTGCGTTGACAGAAAGGCCCAACGCGCACAGGGCATCGTAGACGGTAGCGCCTTCGTTAAAGGTAAAGGTGCCACCAGAAGACACAGGATTGCCCACAGCGCTCGATGTGACCGAAACCGTCACCGTTACGTAGCTGGACTCCTGCGAGCCGCCCTGTCCGCCCGAGGGAGCGCTTCCGCCATTAGAGCTGGAGGCTCCATCAGACGACTGGCCGCCGCCCGAAGAAGCACCGCCAGACACATTGGAAGTATCGCCGGCTCCCCTATTCTGGGCAGCGGATTTATCTCCAGACTTCTTGCCGTCCTGACCATCGGACTTCTTGCTATCCGAGCTTTTATCCGATTCCTTGTTTGAAGACTCGGAATCGTCCTTGGACTCGTCTTTTGCGTCATTCGATGACTTGGAATCCTTGGAACTGGCCTCGACCGAAGTCGTAGTCGAGCCAGACGCCTTGGTGTCCTTGGTGACGACGCTCTCCCCCGTCACGGTCTGAATGATCCAGTCGATGGACCAGGCACCGCTTGTGGAAGGATGGACGAAACCCAGCGAGACGACGATCAGAATGGTGCACGCGGCAGTCAGAACGCCAAGGAGCGCCTTGCGACGAGGGGCGGACGCCGCCGAAGCGGCGCCCTGGTGCTTTGCATCGTCGAACTGAATGAACGAGGAATCTGGTTGCTTGGGGTCAGCGTCCTTGGATTTATTGGACACAGCCCTCACCTACCGACGTTTGGTGAACACGAACACGCCGACGATGGCGAGACCGATGACGCCGGCGGCAACGCCAACAATGGCGAGCGGGTTGGTGCCAGTCTCCTGCTCGGAAGCATCAGAGGACTTCTTGGCAGTGGTCGTGGAAGCAGCGCCCGTATCGGACTTGGAATCGGACTTCTTGTCGGACTTGCCGTCCTTCTTGTCAGATTTCTTCTCGTCCTTCTTATCGGATTTATCGGAGTCCTTCTTGTCGGACTTGTTGTCCTTGGTCTCGGTCTTGGTCGACACCGTCGTCTTGGTCACCGGCTTCTGACCCGGGGCGATAGCGCCGCCCTTCGAGCCGGAGCCGGAACCCGTGCCAGTGCCAGCGCCAGCGCCGGAACCGTTGCCAGCGCCACCGTTGCCACCATTAGTGCCAGAACCGCCATTGCCGCCAGGGTTAACGGCATTCTTGGTCCACTTGGCATACAGTGTCAGATCGGCCGTCACTGGCGTACTGAAGTCATACGCCTGCGTGCAAGCCTCATCGGTATACCAACCACCGAAAGTGTAGCCATCGCGCGTCGGATCGGCCGGCTTGACCAGCTTGCCGTCGGCCGTAGCAACAAACTTAGTGTCGCAAGCAGACCCGCCGTTGGAATTAAAGGCAACCGTCCAAGACTCAACAGCCCCCAGCTTGAACAGAGTACCCGAATCATTGATGTAGTACAGGTTGCCAGAAGCATCGGCAATGACCGGAGAGTCACAGTACTGGTAATGGCCGGCCGCATCATAGATCTGCGTCGCCTCTGCATCGCCGAGAGTATAGCGATACACGCCACCACCAGCAGAGTAGTTGACGTAATCCTTGCTATCCGCGCTGTTCACGGTGAAGTACACATAGGTCTTGCCGCCCTGAACACTCACCAGCGGAGTAGCGGCAATACCGTTGAGGCCAGCCGGCAGCGCCTTGCCGTCGGCAGCAGCGACCATCGTGGTCTTGTCCGTCTTCAGGTTATAGAGAACCAGAGCAGAGCCCGTAGCCGTCTGTCCGCCGACAATCAGATTGTCACCAGACACCGCAGGGGCGCTCAGATTATTCGTAAGGCCCAGATCAACCGTCTTCTGTTCACTCAGCACGCCCTTTGCCGAAAGCAAAATCACATGGAGCTTTCCGTCGTGCGTCATCTGATAGAAGGTCGAACCATTGGACGGATCGGCAATGCAATCGGCATTTGCGACAGCGCCGAGCTTCATGGTCGAAACGACATCGCCCGTCGTCTTATCAATGCACTTAAGCGTGCCCGCGCTCGTAGGAACAATGGTGTACTTATCCGTCAGCGCAGCGCCAGTCCAATAATAGCCCTCGGAAGGGTCAATGTTCTGCCAAGAGACTTCGCCCGTGGCAATCTTGATACGCTTCAGGGAGCCGTTGCCGTAGGTCGCGTTGTAATTCTCGTCATACGAAATATCGACCGAGCCTACATAGACGTACTCGCCGTCCGAAACGACGGTGCAGGAGCTCTGCGTCAAGTCCGTCAAACCAGGCGTCAGCCACTTGCAGATCAGCTTGTCTGCAGTAATCGCCTGGACCGCACCGCCGTTGAGCGGAACGATGATAAGGCCATTGGTATAGATCGGACGAGAGGTATAGCTCACCTTGGAGGCAAGCGGCGCAGAGGCAACCTTTTTGCCCGTGGACGAATCGATCTTAATGAGCTCGTTCTCGGTCGCGATGTACACAAAACCGTTAGCAATGACAGGCTCGCTGCAGTTGGCATACTGCTGACCAGACTCGGCCTTCCAATCGAAGGCCCACTTAAGACCGGCGGCCTGCGCAGGCGTCTTGGCGTCCGTAACGGACGTACCGTTGCCGCTGTTGCCGTAGCCGGCCCACTCGGCATCCCAATCAGGAGTCGTCGCACTCGGGTCCACGACAATCTTGTCGGGATCGGGCATGGGCGAATCGTCGGTGGTGTAGGCAAACGTAGCCTTGTCGCCGCTCTTGAGCGTGACCTGGTTGGCGCAGAGAGATGAGGGCTCTCCGTTGATAAACAGACGCCAATATTTCTTGGTCGCACCATCCCAGCCATACGGCTTGTGATCGAACGGCGAAGTAATGGAATTCAGGAACCAGTAAGCGCCGCCCTGAGAGGCCTTGTAATCGATAGACTGAGCCTTCAGAACCGCTTCGATAAGGTCCTGAGCCGTAGAGCCTTCGGGCAAAGAAACACTGCTTGCCGAGCCCCAGCAAGTATTGTTGCCGTTGACATCGGGGCCGACAACATCGACAGACCCAAGAACCTGACCGGGGAGGGCATCGGCGTCAGCACCATACATAAAGGTGACGGCGTCGCCCTCTTGGAGCTCGTAGTTGCCGGCACCGACCGTGGCGGACTTGCCATTTACATAGAATTGCCAATAACTGCGGGTCGCAGGATCATACTTATAGGTCTTACCGTCAAGCGGCGATTTAATGCCGCTGAGGTACCAGCCCCAAGACTCTTCACTAGCAACGAGATCAAGACCAGTCTGCTCCAGCAGATCCTTGGCAGTAGAGCCCGCCTTGAGACTCATCTGACCCGTCGAAGCCCAAACCTGCTGCTTGCCGTCCTTGTCCTTACCGAGGACCTGAACGGAAGCATGGACAGAATCGGAGGGCAACTGGTCGCCCCAGCCACCGTAGAACCACGTAACGGTATCGCCAGCATGAATGGTGACATTGTCTGCCGTGCAGTCGCTCGACTTGCCGTTGATGAACAGCTGCCAATAGGTCGAATAATCGAGCGGCTTACCCAGCTCAACGCCGTTGTACTTAAGGCTCAGAATGAAGGAGCCCGCAACAACGGCATCGATGTCATTCGCCTCGAGCGCGACCTTCGTAAGGTCAAGTGCGTTCGAGCCGGACGTCACCACATACTGCGCGTTATCGACCCAAGTCTGAGTCTTGCCCTGGGCATCGCGACCAATGACGGTCACATTTGCGGCAACCTGGTCCTTAACGACAGGGGACGAGCTACCAGCCGTATAGGCAAACTCAATCTTCTGCCCCTGGGTGAGCTTGACGCCGCTCGCGCCAACCGAGGAAGACGCGCCGTCAACAAACAGCTGCCAGTAGGCATAAGTCGCCGGATCGAAGGCAAGCGTGCGGCCATCGCTCGGGGACGTGATGCTTTCGAGGTAAAAACCGTATGCCGTGTTCGGATCGTATTTCGCCTTGAAGCCCACCTTCTGCTGCAGCTTAACGAAGGCGTCCGCAGCCGTCGCGCCCTCGTCGAGCTTGAGTTGCGTAGGTGCCACCCAAGTCTGAGCCTTGCCGTCGGCATCGATGCCGATAATCGAGAACGAGACCTCGACTTGCTTCTTGGCGACATCGCCGGTTTCTGTCGGGTTCTCTGTCTGGACGGCAGTCGCGGCGGCAGATCCTGCTTGGCCAGCGGATGCCGTCGAAGACCGCTCGCTCGCGGTAGGGTTCTCCCCCGTCGCCGAGCCCTCGTCGCCAGTTGCCGCCTCTGTTGTGGCGGCACTAGCTGCAGGCGCGCCCTCGGAATCCGAAACCTCGGCGCCGCTCTGCTCAGCGGTACCGCCCGCAAGCGCTGCGTCCTCGCCCGTTGCAGCCTGCGTCACGGCCTCGGCAATACCCTCGGCGCCCTCGGCCCACAGCTGAGCCGGCGTGGTGCCAAAGGCCATCGCGAAGGCCAGGAATGCCACCAGGCCGCGCTTGGCTACACCGCGTGCAATCGCGCCACGGCGATGCAACGAGGCGCGCTCGCGCTCGTCCTCAAACATATCCATTTGTCCCCCATTGTCTGTACTTGAAGCGTTGCCTTGAGGCTGCCCCACGTCATCGCGCATGTTGCGCTCGAGTTCCCCCATCGGGATCTCTCTTCCCTCCAGAGCCCTATGCACACCGGCAGCATACGCCGCAGCCGCATGCAAGATGGGAGGCGATCCGACTTAACCTTAACGGCTCAGGGGCGCCGTCCGATCTGCGACGCGAACATCCCGAGCCAAGAGGAATTACGGTTACTGGTACAGCCGGGGACTTGCACCCCGATTCTCCCAAACGCGCAGGAAAACCGCGCATTCGTGCGTCTCCGCACCACCATCTAGGCCATCGATTATTACCGTCAGTATGGTATCACGCAAAAGGGCCTCGCACGCAGGCGAAGCCCAAGGTAAAAGCTATTGTTTGCGATAGGAGAATGCGGTGACGGCCGCAGCCTCTAGTGCTTGCCGCCGTGGCTGTTGAGCCAGATATTGCGACCCAGCATAAGCGCCAGCACCAGCGCGCTCACGTAGCCAAAGAAGCCGATGACCGGAATGCCGAGGACAACCGGCTCGATGCGCGCGTAGTACACCACCGACGAACCGATAAACAGACCGGCGATCACGATAGCCATCGACATGCGGTCGATAATTCCGCCCAGCTGTCGCAGCGTCTTATCGCTGCTCATGATCTGCGTGTTCACCTTAAGCTGGCCGCGCGTGAGCATACGCGAAGCCAAGCCCAAATACTCGGCCGCCTCGAGCGAGCCTTTTGCCGCGCGATAGCTGCTCGCGGCAAGATCGCGCCCCATGTCGCGCACGCGCGCATAGGTGCTTTTCTCGTTTTTAATGTGGGTTTGGATGATCTGGATCATGTTGACGTTGGGCATGTACTCGGTCAGCAAACCCTCGAGCGTCACCATGCCGCGCGCGAACATCGTCACCACGCTCGGCAGCTCAACGTCATTCTTACGCGCGAGGTTTAACAGCGAGGTCAAAAACTCGCCGATATCTAGGTCCTTAAGGTCAAGGCCCGCAAAGTCAGCCACGATAAAGTCAAGATCGGACAAAAAGGCCGAATGATCGAGCTCAGCCGAGTCGCCACGCGTCACGGCGAAGCGCATGAGCGAATCCTTGAGCTTGGGCACGTCACCCTCAGCCACGGCGAAAATCATGTCCTTGACGATACCGCGATCGTGACTCGACATGCGTCCGACCATGCCCAAGTCGATAAAGTAAACGATGCCGTCCTTGAGAATAATGTTTCCCGCATGCGGGTCGGCATGGAAAAAGCCGTCGTCGAGCACCTGCGTCGAGTAGTCCTCGACAATCGCGGCACCGATCATTTCCAAGTCATAGCCCGCGGCCACCAAGCGTTCAGGATCGGCGATCGAAATGCCGTCGACGTAGTCCATAACCACCACGTGCTCGGTGCACAAGTCCAGATAGGATTTAGGGCACGTCACGCCATGAACGCTCTTATGGAACTCGTAGAAGTCGTTGAGGTTTTTGGCCTCGGCCAAAAAGTTGGTCTCCTCGCGAAACGAGGTCCACAACTCCTCGACTACGCCGTGCAGGTCAACGAATTGATCGGTGTTGACGAACTTGGAAACGATACGCACCACCGAGCGAATGATGTCGATGTCCTGCGCCATCACCTGCTGCGCGCCGGGGCGCTGCACCTTAACGGCCACGTCCTCGCCGGTCACCAGGCGGGCGCGGTGCACCTGCGCGAGCGACGCGCTGCCGAGCGGGTTGGGGTCGATCGCGTCGAACATCTGCCCCAGGCGCTGGCCGTACTCCTCTTCCAGACAGCGGAGCACTACCTCATACGGCACCGGCTCTACGTCGGAGCGCAGGCGACGCAGCTCGTCGCAAAACCGCTGCGGCAAGATCTCGGAGCGGTTAGCCAGAATCTGCCCCATCTTGACGAACATGGGGCCGAGCTCTTCGAGCAGACGACGCAGACGCACCGGCGTGAGGTTATCCCATACGCGGTACTTTTTGATCAGGCGAACGATCTGCCCAATGCGCTCACGACGACCTGCCGGCGTGAGCTGGTATTCCTCGTCCGGCGCCATTGCGTCGGGCTCTTCGGGGACCATATCGACAGCACGCGGCTTCTTGCGAGCGCCCGAGACGGCAGCATCGACCTCATCGACAACCGCCGCCTCGTCACCCAAGGGATCTAGATTGTTGTAATCGGTGGTGGAATCTGCCATCTGCGCTGTTACTCAGCCTCTTCGGTGTCCTCTGCATCGTCGGGCTCAACGGACTCGACGGGCACCGAGGTCACGTTATCCTCGACCGAATCGACGATGTCGCGCACATGGGCCAAAAAGGCCGTGCGCTCGGGGGCGGTCATAACGCGGACGCGAGCCAGGATGAGCTCATCGAGCACGCGCTGTGCCGCAGTCTCGCCCTGCATGCCCAGGCGCTCGGTCAGGTCGGAGATGGTGCCACCCGCCTGCTCGAACATATCGGACACGCTGCGGGCGATATCGGGGGTGCCGGCATCCTTGCGAACCTGCTCGCCCTTGGTATTAAGGTCGTCGAGAACCTTCTTGCCGCCCTCGACGGCAACGGCGGCGGCGCCGAAGCCCACGTTGATGGCACCGTTAACAAGCTGATCGAGTTTCATAACCATGGTTGTCTCCAATCATAAACAACTGCATTGGCGTTCTTGTACCCAAGATTGAGTGAAAGCGACAAAGCGTTTTAGCGCTATTCGATCGACGGGAAATCCCTACCTCACGTTGTCGTTCATCGCGAAAGAGTTCTTCATGGCGCAGCTCGTGGTGTAGAGCACCTTACCCAGTAGAGCATCGGTCTCTACGCGAACACGCTCGGCAAAGGTCTCATTGGCGCGTGCAAGCTCGGCAGGTACCTCGGCCTCGGGCAGAGCGGCTACGGCAGCATCGACGTCATGGATCTGCTTGTGGCCCATGCCACCGACCTTCTCCTGATAGTCCTCCACAGCGCGACCGCACTCATGGAAGCGAACATCGGCCAGGGCACCGATCAGGCGGTTGGCCCAATAGAAATTCTCGGACGTCACGCGAGCCTGCGTGTCGGCATAGTACTCGGGCATGGTCTCCACGTTAGCGTACAGCGGCACGAGCGCATTAAACGAGTTGGAGCCAAAGGCCATCCACTGCACGGCGCGATACGCCGGCTGCGCATAGGGGCGCAGCTGCAGCACGGCGAGCTGGCTGTTGCGGTTGATGCCGATGGGGCGATAGGCGCCGCGCGTGGCGGGCGTGCCCTTGCTGCCGTAGCAGTCATACTCCGTGCCCTGGTAGTGGCTCGAAAGCACGTACTTGATGTCCTCGATGGTCACCTTGCGCTCGGGCACGCGGCTCCAGGGGATGTCGTCGCTCTCGGGTGTGTAGTCGGCGTCGGGACCGTCCCACACATCGCTGGGGTTGAGGCAGCGCTGCATGTACCAGGCGCGCGGCGTGTTGTAGACATGGTCGCTGTCGCTGTGCGAGCCAAAGGCCTCGCGCGGGTTAAAGACCGCGGCGGGACCGTCGCCCTCGACGCCCAGCGTCAGGTCCAGATGCCACTCGGCCATCCAGGAGCGCAGATCGGTGGAGCACATGTGTTCGACCTGGGCGCCCTCGGCGTCGTCCAGGTCAAAGCTGTCGATACCCAGCTGGTTGGGCATGGTCACATAGGCGTCGTCGGGCACGCGCTTGGCGATCCAGTGGTGTCCGCCGATGGTCTCGAGCCACCAGATCTCGTCAACGTCACTAAAGGCGATACCGTTGTTCTCGTAGGTACCGTAGCGCTCGAGCAGGTCGCCCAGAATGTGCACGCCGTCGCGGGCAGACTTGGCGTACGGCAGCACCAGGGTCACCATATCCTCCTCGCCCAGTCCGCCGGGCTGGGCCGGCACATAGCCGTCCTCGCCCTCGTTGCCCTTGGCGGGCACGTAGTCGACGAGCGGGTCGGCGCCGCGAACGCGCTCGTTGGTGGTGAGCGTCTCGGTTGCGGACATGCCCACATTGAGCTCGTTGAAACCGGCCTCGGCCCAGATGCCGTGGCCCGGGACAACATCGGGGACGCTCGTGTAGCGCATGGGGTTATCGGGCAGTTCAACGGTCAGGTGACTCAGGACGCTCGTGTAGACGCGCGGCTGCTCGTCGGGATGCACCACGCGCATACGCTTGGGCTCAAACACCCCGTTGGACGAGTCCTCGTTGCGGGCAACCAACGTCGACCCGTCGTAGCTCGCGTTCTTACCAACCAAAATCGTTGTGCACGGCATGCGCATCCTCCTTGAGCGAAGAAATCAAACGATAACAGTGTATCGCTTCGGCGCAGAAAGGGCGAAACCACCGCCCCGGCAGCCCCTGTGGTCAAAAACCTATTTCGATGCGCGCTCGGCCGCTTCGATCACGTGTTTGGCGAGAATCGCCGTTGTCACGGCGCCCACGCCGCCCGGCACGGGGGTGATGGCACCAACAACCGGCTCCGCGGCAACAAAATCGACGTCACCCACCAGCTTGCCAGCGTCCTCATCCCAGTTAATGCCCACATCAATGATCGTCTGGTCCTCGCGAACGGCATCCACGCCAATCGTGCGCGCGCGTCCAACGGCGGCAACCACAATATCAGCCGCACGGCACTCGGCAGCAAGGTCGCGCGTATGCGTATGGCACGTCGTCACGGTCGCATTGCGCGCCGTAAGCATGGCAGCAACAGGACGCCCGATCACCAGCGAGCGCCCGACCACAGCAACCTTAGCTCCATCCAGCTCAACGCCATAATGATCCAGCAAAGCAAGCACGGCTTCGGCTGTGCAGGGGGCAAAACCCTCGCCGCGCCCCGAAAGCGTGGTGAGCAGCGAAGCCGGCGTCATGGAGTCAACGTCCTTGGCAGGATCGAGTGCCGCGGCAACCGCGTCCTCGTCAAGGCCGGCGGGCAGCGGGCGGAACATCAGGCAGCCATGAACAGCGGGGTCGGAATTGATGTCCTCGATGGCCGCCAACAGCTCGTCCTGCGAAACATCGGCGGGAAGCAAAACGCGGCGAGCTTCAATGCCAACCTTTTCGCAGCGCTTGAGCGCACCGCGCTCGTAGGATAGGTCGTCCTCGCGTTCACCCACGCGCACGATAGCCAGCGTCGGCACAACGCCGCGCTCGCGCAAAGCCACGCAGCGAGCAGCAAGTTCCTCAGTCAAAGCGCGAGCAACGGGGGCACCCTTCAGCAGTTCAGCCATGGCTATCCCCTCTTCCTTGCGGCGTCGGCGGCGCGGCGCGCCAGCGCATCGGCGCGCGGCAACCACATGTCGAGCAACTCATCACACGCCGTCTCGAGCTCCTCAGCACGAGCGCGATCCTTCATAGACGTGGTGTTCGCAAAGAGCGTCAAGCTCGCGCCCTGCATAGCGGAACGGCAGAACACGGCGCCGCACGCCACATCGGACAGCAGCTGACGCGAACCCTTGTCGGCCATGTCCTCGAGCAGCGCCAGCGCACGCCCGCAGGCATCCATAATGCGATACGGCGGCATAGCGGCCACATGCAGCGCATCCTGAATCGCGGTCGCTCGGGCCGGATCATCGCGCGGAATACCGTATGCCGCAGACACCTGGCCGTACGCACGAACATCCTCGGCAACCAAACCAACAAGTTCCTGCGATAACTCGTCCGCCTGGGAAAACGCACGCTCCAAATCGTCCACGCGATCGGCAAGCGCGGGATTAGTCGCACCGTAGCGGGCAACCATTCCGCACAGCGAGGCGCCCAGCGCGCCCACAAAGGCGCTCGCGCTGCCACCGCCGGGAACCGGCTCGCGCGCGGCAAGCGCCTCGGCAAACCCGCGGCAGGTCTTGTCCATCATCTCTTGGCTCATACGCATGCACCTTCAAGTCATATACATCGGTCGGGTGGAAACCGCCGACCGACCGCATCGATCACATAATGGTGCTAAGTCTAGCCCATAAGTACATAAGCGTCAGCGCACCTGGCCATCGCGGATTTCTATGACGAACGATAGGCGTCGGCACCGCAAACATGGGACACATGGCCCACCTTTCGAGACTTCCGGGCAGCGGCAACTGGGGCATACATATAGGTAAGGAGCCCTATGTTGGGGCAAGCTCATCACGGCACCGGACGACGAATGGAAGAATAACCGCACAGTAAACAAAGACATCATGCGCATGCGTAACCGCCGCCTCAGCGATCCGCGGCACACGATGTCCCTGGCAGACAAGGAGGACGCCACCATGAAGAAAAAGACCCTATCGATCCTTTCCCTTTGCATCGCCCTCTTTGCCGCATTTGCCCTTGTCGGCTGCGGCGGGAACGCATCGGGCGGCGGCAGCAGCGCCTCCAAGAGCGAGAGCAAGGAAAAGACCCCCGTCGCCAAGAAGACCGACTTTATCTGGTTTAAGGTCGAGATGCCCGAGGGCGTCGGCGTAAGCGACTCCGCCGGCAAGAATGCCGACAGGGTCCAGCTCACCTTCCCCGAAGACGAGAACGCCTCGGCCGATCGTTTTATCCCCGTTTGGAAAAAAGCGCTGACTGCCGAGGAATCCCACGCCGACCAGGCGGAAAAGAAGGGGGATACGTTCCAGTGGAAGGATGGCGGATCCGTCAAGTATAACGGCAGGACGTGGCTCGTCGGAACGTACGAGGACAACAGTGGCATCTCAACACTCCTCTTTACCGACGTTGAACCGGGAAGCGTCTACGTCCTTATCTCAAACTTCGAACTGCACAAGAAAGAAGCCGAGGCACTCCTCAACTCCATCGAGTTCCCCGATGACATGGCAAAGGCAGTTTCCGGGGCACGCGAAGTCGAGATTTCGAGCATCGAGATCAAACATTAGGGGCTCGCACGCAGCATCGCATGCGCAGTCATTACATGATCGGACGCCCAGCCGGGGGAGGATCGGATCGGCCGGTCCTCCCCTACTTATATCGCGACATATTGCCATTTGTCGGAACAAATCCGGCCCCAAGAATGGGACATGTGGCCCACCCGAACGAGCCGCTCGCGCGTACAGTAAAGACAGGTAATCCATGGGCGGTTACAGACCGAGGAGGACACGACCATGAAAAAGAAGGCCTTTGCGATTCTCACCCTCTGCATCAGTCTCTTTGCCGCAGTTGCTCTGGTGGACTGCGGTGGCAGCGGCGACGCTACCGGCAGTGGTGGTGGCGGCGGAGCAGAAAAGCCAGCCGTGGATATGAGGACCGACTTCATTTGGTTTAAGGTCGAGGTCCCCGAGGGCGTCGAGATCACCGACGTCGCCGGCGACACCGCCGACAGGGCCCAGTTTAAGTTCACCGAGAGCGAGCACGCCAGCGACCGCTTCATCCCCGTCTTCGACACTAACAAGAACGCCGACGAGCTGTTTGACTACGAGGCAAAGTGGAAGGCCAACTCCGGATGGACCGAGAGCGATCCCGTTAAGTACAACGGCAAGACCTGGCGCAGCGCCTACTTTACGCACTCGGGCGGCGTGACGACCGAGTGCTTCACCGACGTTGAGGGCGGCAGCGTGTACGTGCGCATCGACAACGTCGAGGAGCACAAGGACGCCGTCGAAGCCATGATGAAGTCCCTGGAATTTGCCGATGACATCGCCAAGGCCAAGACTGAGGCCATGGACGTCAAGCTCGACGATATCGAGATCAAGCGCTAAGCGACTGGCGAGCGCAACGGGAAACATGGGCGCAGCGCAAGCAAGCGACGGTGGCCCAGCGCCTCGCACCAAGGGAGGGCCGCATCACCGGCCCTCCCTTTCTTATGCCGGTAGCTAACGAGCGCAAAGGCGCCGGGCACCAAAACCACTCCCCCAAGCGCGGTGGCGACACAAAATGGGCAAGCATCCCAACACGTCCGCCCGCCGATTTATAGCGCCGCGCACACAATTTAAGCCGACACCTTTAAACATCCGGGCAGTATAGTGACCAAAATGAGCGCATTACCGCACCCTGCGAATGGAGGAGTTATGACCGAACACCACGCCATCAGTCGTCGAGCGTTTACGCTGGGCCTAGGACTTGCGGCGTTGTCGCCGCTTGCAAGCCTGCCCGAAACCGCGGGATTGGGCCTTCCCATGCGCGCGGCATTTACAGAAGACACGCCCACACCGGCGGCCACCCTCGACAAGTTCGTCATTCGCCTTCGCCCCGCGGGCTATTTTCGCACCGCGAGCGTCAACCAAGACGGCAACGTTCGCGGCAACGTCTGCCACCTGTTTAACGACGGCACGTCCAGCAAGCTCATCCTTGAGAACGTAACGACCAAGAATGACGATACAAACTGGTATGCTATCCGCACCTTGCTCAATTTCGAAGAGCATAAAAAGACGGGCTACAGCATTTGGTCGGTCGACGACGACTCGGACAAAGATGGAAAGGTCATCCACGTATGGGGCGGCGAGTATGACAACAAGCCCAGCCGCGCTTTTGCGTTCGAGCGCCAATCAAACGGAACCTATATCATCCGAGACCGGCACGGTCGAGAAAGAAACCGAGAAAAAAGACATTAAGTACTTGGCAATAGAATCGAACGGCAAAGACCAGGACAACAATAAGATCTGCCATAAGAGTAAGAGCATTCCGTGGGAGCTCGAACTTATCGGTTACGACATGAAAAAGAACGATGCCACGGTTAGCAGCCTCGACTGGATCACGTACAGCAGCTACGTCGATGGGCCATGTTGGATGAAATACGTCGACGACAACAAGTTCCTCGACGAGCTGAGCATCCCGGGTACGCACGATTCGGGCACCTGCAGCGTGGACAACGACACTGAGCCCCAATCCTCGCAAGTAAAATGCCAGCAGGATTACATTCCCACGCAGTTGCTCGAAGGCATTCGCTATTTTGATATCCGGCTCGGAAAGGGCGACGACCCCGGTATCGACCACGGGGATTACTACCTGCTCAAAAAAGACGCGTACTTTATGCATCTTTCCGATGTCATAGGCTACTTCAAAACGTTTTTGAACGAAAACCCGACAGAAGCGCTCATCATGCTTGTATCACGAGGCAACGACGAGGCTACCGACGAAAGTGTTACGACGGCTTTCGCCAAGGTTTTGGACGACAACCCCAAACTGTTCTATACGTCGAGCCGAATCCCCACGCTACACGAGGTGCGCGGAAAGATCGTTCTGCTGCGTCGATTTAGGCTCGCCGGCAACAGTGTAAGCGGCCACACGTGGGGCCTCGACCTTACCGAATGGGATGACAAGATCAAGGCTCACTCCGACAGCGCCACTATGTGTCTCGTCCAAGACGCGCGGGGCTTTGAAGCCGCGGGGGAAACAGGCGACAAAGAGCCCTATTGCACCAAGGTATACGCCCAGGACAAGTACAAACTCACGGGAACCGACAAGCTCAGCTGGGTCGATAATGCGCTGAAGGAAACGACCGGGCGCACGCGCAACAAGGTGGACGTCGTGGACGATGACGGGGCCAAGGTGCAAGTCCAGGAGCGTTGCTGGTCTATCAACTACACCAGCTGCACGGGCTTGTCGCACGGAGGCAATCCTTTTACCTCGGCACGAGTAGTCAACGAGCATCTGTATAAGAGCCCGTACATCAATCCCAGCGGCACCGAGGATACAAAGTCAGATTACCTCAAGCACATTGGCATCATCGCATCCGACTTTGTTGATGCGGCGCTGGCCCGGAGCATCTACCAGCGCAATTACGATACGGAGCACAAGCAGACGGATTCGTACTATCTCCCGTACTATCTCCCGACCCGCATGCGCATGACGTACGGCGACTCGCTGAGCGATGCCTCATTCCAGGATGGCAAGACCGTTGGCGAGGGTCATTTCCGCCTTGCTGACAGCAGCAACGCGCTCAACGCGACAGCTTCGGGCCATGCGTTTGCCATTGAATACGTGGATGTCGACGCCCTGGGCAACGAGACCGTTACGGGGCTGCAGGGCTCTGTGCCCATCGATATCGATCCACGCGCGCTGACGCCCCATTTTGAGGGACTCGAAGGCCTTAAGGCCGGCGAAGACGTGCGCGCCAAGATTGCGGCATCACTCGAGGGCAAGCTCGAAACCGATGCCTGCACGGCCCAGCTCGAGTTTGTGCACGACGCGGACGGCGCTCCGGGCACGGCAATGGCCGAGGGCGAAACATTTGCCGCAGGAACGTACTGGGTGCGCGTGAACGGTCTCTTGGGCGACGCGGCGCAGAACTACACGCTCGCCAGCGACGGAGCCGCAAGCTTTACCGTAGCGGCCTCGGGCAGTGCGGGCGGCAACGGCAGCGGCACGGGTTCCAACGCAGGCAGCGCCGACAAGAACGGCAAGGGCAACAAGAGAGACCAGGGCAAGAGCTCGGGCGGAAAGCTCGCCAACACGGGCGACGGTTCTGGCGTTGCCGCCGGGCTCGCTGCCGCCGCCGTAGCGACGACGGTCGCCGGCGCAGCAATGCTTGCCAGTGACCGCGACAATACCGAGGACGTTAACGAATAGGCAAGCCAGTTTTTTGGGCGCATCAACTCAATCGGGGCGCAGAATACCGTTCTGCGCCCCGATTTTTACCTTGGACCGAACGCCGTTATCGGCTACATCACCATGTTCAGCGCGTTCACAAATTCCTGGGCCTTCGCACGGCTACTCAGGCTAAAGACGCAAGCGGTCAACAGTCGATTGCGCAGAAAAACATCACGGCCTTTGATTCTATTGACGCCCGTGATGTCCTTAAGATAGACAATCTCGGTGTGCTTGCCGCCGAAAGTGCCCTTCCTGAGCACCTCGATACGGTTGGGGTAGATCTTGACGTCTTTAAACCTACCCGAGCCCTTGTCCTGAAACAGCAAGGTGTTGTTGTCCATGTATGTCACTCCCATGGGGTTCGTGAAAACTGTCTCTATGGCCACATTTTAGTCACCGCAAGGCCCCCATGCGAAGGTGCCAGACAACGCAGCAATTCGTGTCAGCGCGAGGCTTTAAACTAAATGCAATAAAGATGCACTCCTCAAGAGGAAAGTCGGGCGATATTGATGGGTGAACTGGTAAACCGCGGGGAATCGGCAATCGTGCCAGAAGTTTTTTACAAGCAGGTTTCCTCGATTCTCAACGCCGCTCGCGACAAGGCCTATACCGCCATTAACTTTGCGATGGTTGAGGCATATTGGGAGATCGGCAAGAGTATTGTTGATGAACAGGGCGGAGAGGAGCGCGCCAAGTATGGCGATGCACTGATCGACGAACTTGCCGTTAGATTGACTAAGGATTTTGGCAGAGGCTTCAACGCCAGAAGCTTAAGATACATGCGTCAGTTTTATCTTGCGTTCCCAATCCGGAACGCACTGCGTTCCGGATTGAATTGGACACATTACCGCAGGTTATCGCGTATAACCGACCCTGATGCTCGAACATGGTACATGAACGAATGCGCCGATTCTCGCTGGAGCACGCGTCAGCTCGAACGCCAGATCAACACCATGTTCCGCGAGCGCCTACTTACCAGCAAGGACAAAGAGGCCGTCACCCAGGAAATCCAAGAGAGCGCCCCGGCTCGTCGCCCCGAGGATATCATCCGCGACCCATATGTACTGGAGTTTTTAGGTTTCTCGGACGATGCTACGTTTCGCGAGAGCGATCTAGAGCAGGCACTCATCACGCATCTTCAGAAGTTCCTGCTGGAGCTTGGCCGTGGTTTCGCTTTCGAGGCGCGCCAAAAGCGCATCACCTTTGATGGGCGCCATTTCTATATTGACCTTGTGTTTTACAACTATCTGATGCGCTGCTTCGTGCTCATCGACCTTAAGACCGATGACCTTACGCACCAGGACCTGGGCCAGATGCAAATGTATGTGAACTACTACACGCGCGAGCTCATGAACGAAGGCGACAATCCGCCCATAGGCATCGTGCTCTGCGCGGACAAAAGCGATTCGATCGTCGAGTACACGCTGCCCGAAGACAACGACCAAGTGTTTGCCGCCAAATACCTGCCGTATCTTCCAAGCAAGGAAGAGCTGGCGCGCGAGCTGAGTGCCGAGTACCGCGCCATCAACGAAGCGATCAATGGCGAAACGCAAGGGTAGCAATGAGGCTCCAGCGAGCGCGACAACGGCAACGGATCGCTCATGCGCATCGCTCCCCTGGCGTTCACCGATGCGACAGACGAAGAGGTCAGCAAGGTCTCCGCGATTACGCACGCCCACAGAACGTCGACCGATGCATGCGTCATATTTGTCGAGCAGATGAGAGACGTGCTGAACGGCGCACTCCCCTCGTGGGCGCTGCAGCTGAAAAGCGCGCCCGACCACGAAATCAGGTCCGGCGGTTTCGTGCGCGACACCCTTAAGGCAGCCGCCTGGTGCTTCGTCAACACCAACAGCTACGAAGATTGCGTGCTTGCCGTCGTCAACCTAGGCGACGACACCGACACCACCGCAGCCGTCGCAGGCGCCCTCGCCGGCACGGCCTACGGCATCGCTGCAATTCCGCAGGAGTGGGTCGACGCCCTACGCGGAAAAGAACTGATTGAGAATTGCTTGTTTTAGGTCGCCATTCAAGAAATAAGGTAGGAGGCATCATGGAGAGGAAGATCGCGAATATCGATGAGTTCAAAATGGACGAAAACGAGACCCCGATACTCCCAACGGGACTGAGGGAGGAAGAATACCTTTATGTCCTCCCCGACGGGCGTCACCTCCCCTGCGGGGTCTACCGGACCGAAGATGGCGGCTCGCTCATTTATGAGCCATCCGAACTAAGCTTCTTCGGGCAGATGCTTGCCCAATTCAAAGAGAGCTAGAGGCTTGATTGCCCGTTAGATCGACACTGCTCAAAACCAGGGGGCCGGCTATCCTCCACCGCGGCCCGTGAGGTAGGATTAAGCCTGCCGCGGAATCCGCCTGCGGGCAACGCTCCGATCTCCGATTGGGGTGAAGCCTATGAACTTGTTTCTTGAAATCCTGCGCCTCTCGATGTATGTGACCGGCATTGCCCGGAACCTCTACTCGATCTGGCGGGAATATAAGCAGTAACGGATAGCGAAGGGAGTCATAGAAAAGGGCCGGTTGCAGCCGACCCTTTAAGACGATAGCACCTGCGTTGCCCGCGTCTCCGAAGTTTGAGTAGCTGAGGAGCGGGTTCCGCGGCACATCCTGATTTTACCCAGTGGCAAGGCTCTTTTACAGCCGTTCCACCGTTTATTTACATCTGCCATCACGGGCGGGATGTTGCGCACTCTCGCGAGCCAACCGGCACCACTCCCCTACTTACCAAAGATCGCAGCGAACAAGCCCTTGCGTTTGGGCTTTTCTTCTCGGTAAGAACCCTCGGCGACCGCTGCCACCTGATGCTGCTGCTCGCCGCCTCCACGGCGTACGATCTGGTATAGGAAGGGCGATTTAACGTATTTGACCTCGATGGGCGTGGCGTGTACGGTGCTCTCGCCGGACAGATGCAGGCTCGGGTTGAGCGGCGCCACGATATGCGTCTCGCGCTTGTCGCTAACCACCACCGCGGCCGCACGACCCGTCTGGCCGTTCACGGCGATGCGCACCTGCTCGCCATCGCGGCTGTCCGTCGCCGGACGATCGACAAAGTAGACCGGCACCATCACCAGGCCGTCCTTATGCTTGCGGGCCTTGCGCGCCCAGGTTCGGATGCTCTTTTTATTGAGCCCCAGTACGGCCTCGGCATCGTTGCCCGCAACGTCGAGCGCCAGCTTATCAATGACCACCTGGTCCTTGGTAGACGCATCGACGGAGACAACGCGGAAGTCGCCCTCCTGCATGGCAGGATCGAACGGGCCCACCTTGGCAAAGTCCCACGGCTCCAAAATGCCCATAAGGCGAACGTCCAGGTAGTTTGCCCTGGGGTATGCCCAGTCGAGCACCTCGTAGTACACCAAGGTCTCCTTGCTCAGGCCCTTTCCCGGGAAGGACGCCATCATGCGCAGGTCCGCCAGCGCCATGGGGAAATAGAAGAGCATCATGTCGTTTTGAATCGCGTCTTCCACGTCGTGCCCGGCAAAGGCATCAGGGTACTGGCGCACCAGCTGCAGCGCGTTGGCACGTGCCTGCTGCGGCGAGATTTCGCAGGGAATACCCTGCTCAGGTACATACTCCGCACCAACACCCATGGTCAGGCGCTTGCTGAAGGTGCCGGGTTTAAGCAGGTCGGCAACGCCGATCTTATTACCGCAGGACGGGCACTCAAACACGCGCTGGGTCGATGACCCCTCAAAGGACGCACCGCAGAAGGGGCAGGGAATGCTCACGTGCGTGGCTTCTTGGAACTCCTGAGCCGTGCCGCGGTCCTCCCACAGTAGATGCTCCAGAACCGACTGATTGCGCCAGTACGAATTAAAGAAATACCAGTCCGGGTCCTCCGGGCGCTCGAGCTGCGACACATGCGTGAGCTTGAGCAGTCCATCCACCACCGTCAACGGCGTATGACGAATGCCCAGGGCGCTCTTGGGCTCCCCCGCATCGGCCTGCCACGGAACGACCGTGCCGCAATAGGCGCACTCAAAGCTGCGTTTAGCCTGGTGTGAGTACATAGGGCCGCCGCAGTTTTGGCATTTAATGGCAAACATCTCGTCCATGGATACGTCCTCCTTTACGCAGGGGCTGTCGACATTAAGTATGTCGAGCAAACAGGCACATGCCCATACCCATGTGGCCCAAAATGGAGCACTCGGTCAGACAAGAAGCCCCACTCGTTAGCGCGGGCAGACCATTGCTGCATTTTCTGAGCACCGGCGCACGGTGCGCCCATGCGAGCTACACTATCCCCTTAACGAGAATGCGAGGAGATACGCCATGCTATTTGTAAATCGGCTGGTACATACGCTTGTTCCCGGCAGCGAGGGCGAGCCGGTCGATGCATCCTGCCGTACCAACGCGGGCTTTGCCGCAAGCCTCATCTGCATTGGCCTCAACATTACCCTGTGCCTAGCCAAGGGCATCGCGGGCCTGCTCGCCGGCTCTGTCTCGCTCATCGCCGACGCTTTCAACAACCTCTCCGACGCCTCGAGCAACATCGTGAGTCTGCTCGGGTTCCGCCTTGCCAGCCGCCCGGCAGACGAGGGCCACCCTTACGGCCACGGCCGCTACGAGTACCTGGCCGGTCTGTTTGTCGCCGTCTTGGTTTGTGCCGTCGGCATCAACCTAATCCTCGAGTCGGTCACCAAGATCATCAAACCTTCCCCCACTGCATATTCGGCGCTCTCCTTAGCCGCCCTCGTCTTGTCCATGCTCGTTAAGCTCTGGATGGCCGCGTTCAACCGCACGCTGGGCGACCGCATCGACTCGGAGACGCTCATCGCCACGGCGCAGGACTCCAAAAACGACGTCATCACCTCGGGCTCGGTCTTAGTGGCGGCACTTATTTCGCAAACGACCGGCTTTGACCTCGACGGCTGGGCGGGCCTGGGCGTGGGCATCTTCATCTGCATCAGCGGCATGGGCCTGGTGCGCGACGCCATCAGCCCGCTGCTGGGACAAGCGCCCGACCCCAAGCTCGTCCAGGAAATCCGCGATAGGATTATGTCGTATCCGCAGGTCCTAGGCACACACGACCTCATGGTGCACGACTACGGCCCCGGCCGTCAGTTTGCCAGCGCCCACGTGGAAATGCCCGGCGAGGGCGACGCATTTGAGCACCACGAGATCCTGGACACCATCGAGCACGACATCAAGCGCCAGATGGGCATTGGCATCACGCTGCACTGCGACCCCATCGCGACAACCGGCGATGATCTGCGCGGCTGGGTCAAGCGCGGCGTCATGCAGATCGACCCCGCGCTTTCCATCCACGACCTTCACGAACACGATGGCTTTGTGTCATTTGACCTGGTGCGTCCCGACGGCTTTGACATATCCGACGAGGAGCTGCTGGAGCTCGTCACGCGCATCGTGCACGAGCGCCGACCCGACGTCTCGTGCGTCGTCACGTTTGATTCGGGCTTTAGCTCGCCCGACCGTCCGGCTGAACAGCTGTAGCCCGCTTAACAGCTAGTTTCCCTGCGCGTCCGAGATGCCGTTTTGTAGGGCGTTCCAGGCATCCGTCGCCAAGCCGCCCAAGTTCTGCGCGGCATCGCCCAGGTTTTGTGCCGTATCGCCCAGCTCTTGCGCCTTGTCTCCCAACTCCTGTGCCTTGTTGCTCAAGTCCTCAAGCGTATTGGAGCTCGAGCTGTCGGTACCGCTTTGTCCGTCGGACGAGTTGCCCGAGCTGTTCTTGTGCGTGAGCTGAATTTCGAGGTTGCCGCTGTCGTTATAGTAGGCAGAAGTAACGACCCAGTTGGCATCGACAACGGGCGTTGAGCCATCATCGGTCAGGACCACGGCATTCGAAAGATCGGCGCCGCGCGACTTGAGGAGCTTCTTGGCGTTGGACCAGTACTGCCCCGGGATATCGCTCAGATCGACGGTGCTAGACGAGGCGAACTCGGTTTGCTCGGCAGTGGTATCGGCCGTTGAACTCCCTCGCTTGTTGAGCATGCCCGACACGATGGCAAACACAACCGACAGCGCAAAGAAGATCGCCAGTACGATGAGGATCTTCTTGATCACGCTCGACGAACGCGACGGCTTCTTCTCCTCGTCCTCGCCATATTGCGGAATCGACTTGGGGTACTCGCGATACGGCTCGCGCGACTCGTAGCGAGGCTGCGCAGTGCGAGGCATATACGTCGTCTGCTGAGGCTGCGGAATGGGATTCTGCGGCAGGTTGTCATAGGGATTCGGCGTCGAGGCAGCATAAGAATCCTGCGGCGTGTAATCAAACGGATCCGGAGCTGCGTTGCCATAGGGGCCTTGCGAAGATGCAGCGTAAGAATCCTGCGCCGTGTCGCCATAGCCCATAACCCGGGTGGGCTCGGCAGAAGGCTGCGTCGCGGCGGGGTCGGTATAACCGGGGTTGGGAACAACGCGGGTCGCATCGGCGCTATCGCCAGCCTGCGCGGAACCGTAGCCGCCCATCACGGTTGTTTTGTCCTGATCCATGCAACGATTCCTTTCCGTCGCTCGTGAGCATCAAGTTATCCATGCATTCTACCCGCGCAAAAACCTATGATGGGCAGAGCCCGTCGGTATCTACAAGACATGCGCGGGCCTAAGGATAAAAAAGCCCCGCCGGGCCTTGTGGGCACGGCGGGGCGGGCTAACAGCTATGGACAGCAGACTTAGAACAGGCCGGTGATGTTGCCGTCGTTGTCGACGTCGATGTTTTCGGCCGCGGGCACCTTGGGCAGGCCCGGCATGGTCAGAACACTGCCGGTCAGCGCGACCACAAAGTGGGCGCCGGCAGAAACCTTGAGCTCGCGCACCGTGATGCGGAAGTTCTCGGGAGCGCCCAGGGCCTTGGCGTTGTCGCTAAAGCTGTACTGCGTCTTGGCGACGCACACCGGCAGGTTGCCAAAGCCGTTCTCGCGCAGCTCGACGAGCTGGCGCTTGGCGGCCGGCGTAAAGTCAACGCCGTCGGCGCGGTAGACCTTGGTGGCAACGGCCTCGAGGGCATCAGCGACATCAGCGCCGTCCTCATAGGCAAACTTGAGCTCGCTCGGCTGCTCAATCAGACGCATGACCTCATCGGCAAGCTCGAGCGCGCCCTCGCCGCCCTTGGCCCAGACCTCGGAAAGCTTAACGTTGACGCCGAGCTTCTGACACTCGGACTCGATGAGCGCAAGCTCGGCCTCGGTGTCCGTCGGGAAGCGGTTGATGGCGACTACGCAGGGCAGACCATAAACGTTCTGGATGTTGTCGACGTGACGCAGCAGGTTGGGCATGCCGGCCTTGAGTGCCTCGAGGTTCTCCTCGTTGAGGTCGGCCTTGGCGACGCCACCGTTGTACTTCAGCGCACGAGCGGTCGCGACGACCACGACGGCGCTGGGGCGAACGCCCGTCATGCGGCACTTGATGTCGAGGAACTTCTCGGCACCCAAATCGGCACCGAAGCCGGCCTCGGTAATGGCGACATCGCCAAAGCGCATCGCCATACGCGTGGCCATGATGGAGTTGCAGCCGTGGGCAATATTGGCGAAGGGACCGCCGTGGACAAACGCGGGCGTACCCTCGAGCGTCTGCACCAGATTGGGCTTGAGCGCATCCTTAAGCAACGCGGCCATGGCACCCTGGGCCTTAAGGTCACGGGCGCGAACGGGCTCGCCGGCATAGCTGTAGCCGACAACAATCTCGCCCAGGCGCTCCTTGAGGTCGTTAATGCTCGTAGACAGGCACAGGATTGCCATGACCTCGGAGGCGACGGTGATATCGAAGCCGTCCTCGCGCGGCACGCCCTGGGCCTTACCGCCAATACCGTCGATGACGTGGCGCAGCTGACGGTCGTTCATATCGACGACGCGCTTCCAAGTGATGCGTTTAACGTCGATGCCAAGCTGGTTGCCCTGCTGAATATGGTTGTCGAGCATGGCGGCCAGCAGGTTGTTGGCAGCACCGATGGCATGGAAGTCGCCGGTAAAGTGCAGGTTGATATCCTCCATGGGGATGACCTGAGCCCAGCCGCCGCCGGCAGCGCCGCCCTTAACGCCAAAGACGGGGCCAAGCGAAGGCTCGCGCAGGGCCACGGCGCTCTTGACGCCGCGACGGCGCAGGCCGTCGGCCAGACCGATGGTCGTGGTGGTCTTGCCCTCGCCCGCAGGCGTTGGGTTGATGGCGGTCACGAGGACGAGCTTGGCCTGGTGATCAGTCGGCTCGTTGAGCAGTGAATAATCGACCTTAGCCTTGTCGAAGCCGTACGGAATCAGGTGCTTAACGTCGACGCCGGCGTTCTTGGCCACCTCGGTAATAGGCAGCGGCGTGACAGAACGTGCGATTTCGATGTCAGTAGGCATGGGCGGTCCTTTCGTTACCGAATGAGAAAAAGACCAATTCAGCATAGCACGGGCGCGCAATAGTAAAACACCCGTAACCGATGAATGGCGATATGTTTATCCAATGCTCAGCGATAGCTTAACAGCCCGCCAAAACAAAGCGCCCTAAATGGTAGGTTCAATCCCCAAGTGCTCAAAGGTGCGAAGCGTTGCCTGGCGGCCCTGGGGCGTGCGAATCATCAAGCCGCACTGCAGCAGATAGGGCTCATAGACATCCTCGAGCGTTCCCGGGTCCTCGCCCACCGCGCTGGCAAGCGTTGTCAGGCCCACGGCACGTCCGGAGAACGTCTTAGCGAGTGTCTCCAAAATGCGAATATCCATCCAGTCCAGACCAAGCTCATCGATCTCGAAGAACTCGAGCGCCTGGCGACAGATATCGAGCTCGATGGGACCGTTGCCACGCACCTGTGCGTAATCGCGCACGCGCTTGAGCAGGCGGTTGGCAAGACGTGGCGTGCCGCGCGAACGCGAGCCGATCTCGAGTGCACTGGGATGGTCGATCTTCACGCCCAGAATAGTCGCCGAGCGCGTCACAATCTGCGCGAGCTCTTCGACCGTGTAGTAATCCAGGCGATATGAAATGCCAAAGCGGTCGCGCAACGGGCCGGTCAACATGCCTGAGCGGGTCGTTGCCGCTACCAGCGTAAACTTGGGGATATCCAGGCGAATCGAGCGCGCCGCCGGACCCTTGCCAATCACGATATCGAGGGCAAAGTCCTCCATCGCGGGGTACAGGACCTCCTCGACCGAACGGTTGAGGCGGTGGATCTCGTCGATAAACAGCACATCACCCGGCTGCAAGTTAGTAAGGATGGCCGCCAGGTCGCCCGTGCGCGCGATGGCGGGACCACTCGTGGTCTTGATCTGAGCGCCCAGCTCGTTGGCGATAACGGTGGCCAGCGTGGTCTTGCCCAGGCCCGGAGGACCCGAGAAGATCACGTGGTCGAGCGTCTCACCACGGCTCTGCGCCGCTTCGATCAGCACGCGCAGGCTCTGCTTGATGTGCTCCTGGCCGCAGTAATCGTCCAGGCGCTGGGGGCGCAAAGTGCGGTCGACATCAAGGTCCTCGGCCGTCAGCTCCGAGCCCACCATGCGCTCGCCGTGTGCCATGGATGCCGCCGGCGAGTTACCGGGCGTCGCCCACAGGTCCTGAGAGTCATCGGCTTCCCACATCACGCATCCATTCCGAGTCGCTTAAGCGCCGCGCCGAGCAGATCCTCGACACGCATATCCTGCCCATCATACCCGCTCAGGGCGACCTCGGTCTCCTGCGGGCTAAAGCCCATGGAGAGAAGCGCCGCACGGGCGTCATCGATGGCCGAGGCAGCGGCAGCGGACACGGGCATCGCAACCTGTCCGGGAATCACGTCGACCGGCACAAAGCCCTTATCCTTGGCAAAGGTGCTCTTGAGTTCCAGGATCAGACGCTGAGCTGTCTTTTTGCCAACACCGGGCACCTTGGCCATGCCCTTGTCATCCTCGGCCATCACCAGCGAATACAGCTGCCCCACGGTATAGGTGGAAAGCACGGCGAGCGCCAAGCGCGGGCCAACGCCCGAGACAGACACGAGCCGATCGAACATCGTGCGCTCATCCTTAGAGGAAAAACCGAAAAGTGTCATGGCGTCCTCGCGCACCTGCATACGCGTGTAGAGGCGGACCTCGCCGCCGGGCGTCGGCAACGTGGCCGCAGTGCTGCCCGAGATGCCGAGCTCAAAGCCAACGCCCGACACATCGACGACAGCAGAGCTCATCGTGGCCTCGACAAGCGTTCCGTGGAGCTGGGAGATCATCAGTATCCGGTTCCTCTCTGTTGATAGAACTCGCCGCCGGTAAGCGCCCGGGTGCGGCTGAGGTTAACGTGGCAGATGGCGCAGGCCAGGGCATCGGCGGCATGGTCGGGATGCGGGTCGTGATCGAGCTGCGTGAGCGTGCGCACCATGTAGGCGACCTGCCGCTTATCTGCGGCACCGGTACCCACCACAGCCTGCTTGATCTGCATAGGCGTGTACTCGCCGATCTCGAGCGCGCACTCCGAAAGCGCCACGAGCGCGGCACCGCGGGCATGTGCCGTGGGGATTGCCGAGCGGACATTAGCGCCAAAGTAGATGCTCTCGATGGCAGCGGTATCGGGTCGATAACGCTCCACGACACCCTTGAGGTCGCGGGCGATATGCGACAGGCGCACCGCGAGCGGACTACCCGCGCTGGTCTCGATACAACCGTAGGCACGGCAGCGAACCTCGCCACGCCGCTCCTCGATAATCCCCCAACCCGTATGGGCCAAACCGGGGTCAATGCCCAAGATAACCAAGCCAACCTCCCCTCGCCACAAGCGCAGCGCAAGACAAGGCCCCGCGCATCATTCACGAACGTCTGTTCTAGAATAACACAACGGGGCCAAGATGCTCAGTTGAAGTGTCAGGGTTGGAAGCGAATCCTACCCCCAGTTTAGTTCTGCGAGAAGAATGGGAACTGTCGGGGATCCACCGGCGGATGCGACATCGGGCCATCCTGGGGACCACCTTGCGAGCCGCCCTGACCGCCCATCATCTTATCGATGGCGTCCTGAACCTCGCCCTCGAACTTCTTCATTCCCTCGTGCAAACGACGCCGACCGTCCTCGGAGCGCAGCTCCTCCATCTGCTCGGGCGAAATACCCAGTAGCTCGCCCAGCACGCCCATCATCTCGTTTCGCATGCGCTCACTCGTATCCTCGTCAGCAAAACGGCGCACCTCGGCGCGCGCCAGCGAATCGACCGACATACGCTCCTTGCCATTAAGCCCCAGGTCGGACCAGGCGAGCATGTACGGCCAAGAGCGCTCGGCAAACGAGCGGGATGAGACGATCGGTGCCGTCGGCAATATGCGGCGGGCAGCCTCACCCTGTCGAACGAGCATCAGCAGCAGCGAGCAGGCCTCAGGCTTGCCAGCGGCCATCGGGATGTCGTCGAAAGATCGATTGCGGTCCACGTGCGCCTCGAGCGCGCCATCGACCTCACCCGGTTCGAGCCCACCGAGCAGCTGCGCCGCGCGGTCGAGCATGTCGACCGGACCGTCGAGCGTCGAGAGCGCTTGCGCCAGCACGCGCTCCATGCAATCCTCCACCGCGTTGAGCGTCACGAGCTCTTGGGGCACCACGGCAGACGCGCGGTTGCGCACGCGCGCCACAAACTCGAGGGTCGACAGATACACATCGCCAAAGGGTGCGTAATCGCCCTGGTAGCCACCGCAAAGCGCCGGTGCCGCCAACGCGTACTCGGTCTTGGAAAGCGGGCTCAGAGCCATCGCGCCCAGTTCGAGCGCCGTGTCCTCCAGCATAAGGCCCAGCGTGCGCGAACGCAGGCGCTCGGCATCGCCCGCCGACACATCGCGGTCGAGTACGCGCGCCGCATCCGGCGCATCACGCTCAACCGTGCGAATATGCAGGCGCTCGGCAATCGCGCGAACGGCGGCGCATCGGGCGGCCTCAGCCTCTTCCTGCGCCGGCGTAAAGATGCGGTTGCGGTCCAACACCAGGCCGATCACGTTGCGCGAGCCCAATGCATCGACAGCCAGCGCCGCAAGCAAGGACGACGGCAGATCGCCCTCGAGCGCCACCACAGCACGCGACGCACCGTGGGCTCGGGCGTTGTCGCGCACGGCGAGCACCAGCGCCTGCCACAACCACTCCTCGGAACGAAACTCGGGCAGCTCGTGGTCCTCCAAGGCATCGAGCATCACGCCGCGCTGAATCTCCTGAACCAGCAGGCTCTCCTCAAAACACGGCGCCTGGGCCACCACGCGACCACAGTCGTCGAGCACAAACGACCCGCCGGTATACACCGACTCGTCATAGGCACCGACCGGCGCCATGCAGGCAAACCATACGCTGCGCTTGGACGCGATCTTACGGTAGGCACCGCTGCGAACGGCGGCGATGGCGGCCGTCTCGCGGTCGGTCATATCAAACGCGTTGAACTGAAAATAGGCGATGAGGTCGACGCCGGTCGGCAGCATCTCGAGCTCGCGGTCCAAGTCGAAGATCACGGCGATACGCACGCCGTCCACGTCAAACACCGGCGGCGCCCAACGGGCATCGCCGTTCCCACCGCGCTGCAGGGCAATGCTCGAACGGGCCGGCACCACATGGCCGTCCTTGAGCATCATGTAGTCGAGCAGGGGCTGGCCCTCAAACGAAACCGCCGCGGGCACGATGCAGATCATATCGAGTTCTTGGATACGCTCGGCAACGCCCGTCAGGCTCGTCAGCATGTCGTGCTCAAAGTCGGCAGCGCCCACCAAGCCGCCGGGCAGGGCTCCCATAAAGAGCGGAGCCGGCACGCACAGCACGCGCGCACCGCGCTCGTGGGCCAGGCGCGCCTGGTCCTCGATGCGACCGCAAATGCCCTCAATATCACCCAGGCGCATATCAATCTGTGCAAGTGCGAGCTTCATGGCCCAGCCCTTTCCGTCGTAAATCGTCGTTGTCGTAGTAAAAGCGCCGGCCGCATAATGCAGCCGGCGCTCGCATGTGCATATGCTAGCTATGATACCCCGAGCGGGGGCGCGCTCCTAGAACGTCGCGGACCACAGCCCATGCAGGTTGCAGTAGGCATAGACGGTACCGGTCTTGGAGCCGCCGGCGAAAAACGTCGCGGGCTTCATGCCGGGCTCAAGGTAATGGACCTCTAAGCGGCCCTCGGCCTCAAGCGCAATCCACTCGATGTAGTGCTCGGGCAGCATGGGGTGCTCCGTCGAACCCACGCGTGCGCGAATGACGTGACCGTCGCGCTCGATCTCGACAACAGGCACGTGCTTCTCGTGCGCTGCATCCTCGGTGTTCGCGGTCAGCTCCGTGCAGCCGGCAGGGGTCGCAACGCCGTCGCCAAGGG
Source organism: Collinsella sp. AF15-51 (assembly GCF_003462845.1). Lineage (NCBI taxonomy): Bacteria > Bacillati > Actinomycetota > Coriobacteriia > Coriobacteriales > Coriobacteriaceae > Collinsella > Collinsella sp. AF15-51. Next base: position 249,377 of record NZ_QRYG01000001.1, read on the forward strand.
CGGCAACGAGTTTGCCGTCGGAGTCCTTAAAGAATTTCGCCATGATGTTCTCCTTTGCTGATGTGCCAATATTCCTGATGGTTCTTATGCCCAAAGGCAGACAAACCATCCACGGCATTGCAAATGAACACATAACGGGCGCGTTAAGCGGTCGATGCCGGGGCGCGTCGGCAATTCCGAGCGCCCGGCTACGTATGCATCAGCGCGCAGGCTAGCGTCCCTCGCCGCCCAGCAGCGCCAGGACATCCTCGCGCGTGAACAGCGCCGACGAGATGCCGTCGCCGCCGAGCACGCTGTTGACCAGATCGCGCTTGGACTCCTGCATCTGCATGATGCGCTCCTCGATCGTGTCCTTGGCGATGAGCTTGTACACGGTCACGGTATGTTGCTGGCCAATACGATGCGCGCGGTCGGTCGCTTGGTCCTGCGCCGCCACGTTCCACCACGGGTCGTAGTGGATGACCACGTCGGCCGCCGTCAGGTTGAGGCCCACGCCGCCCGCCTTGAGCGAAATCAAAAAGACCGGAACCTCGCCCGCTTGGAACTGCGCGACCATCTTGGCGCGGCTCTCCTTGGACGAAGCACCCGTGAGCTTAAGGAAGGCGATGTCCTCCTTAGCTAAGCGCTTGCCGATGATATCGAGCATACCCGTAAACTGGCTGAACAGCAGGATGCGATGCCCGCCGTCGAGTGCGCCGTGCACGAGCTCCATGCAAGCGTCGAGCTTGGCGCTCCCCGCCTTGTAATCCTCGTAGTGTAGACGCGGGTCGCAGCAGATCTGACGCAGCTTGGTGAGCTCGGCGAGCACCTTGAGCTTGTCTTTCTTAAACTCGGATGCCTCACGGTGCTGCACCTGCTGGGCGATGCGGTCTTGGTTTGCCAGGTAAAGCTTGCGCTGCTCGCCGGTGAGCTGAGCCACGACGGTGTCCTCGATCTTTTCGGGCAGATCGTCCACCACGTCTTCCTTGACACGGCGCAGCACAAACGGCGACACGAGCGCCTGCAGGCGAGCGGCGCTGTCGCCCTCGGCATGCTCAACGGGGCTCTCAAAACGCTTGGCAAACGACTCGCGCGTGCCCAGCAGGCCCGGCATCAAAAAGTCGAAGATGCTCCAGAGCTCGGACAGGCGGTTTTCGATAGGCGTTCCCGTCAGGGCAAAGCGCACGCCGGCCGGCAGGCGCTTGGCAGCGCGGGCCACCTGGGTGAGCGGGTTTTTAATGTACTGGGCCTCGTCGAGCACCACGCGGGCAAAATCCTGCCCGGCGTACTCGTCGATATCGCGGCGCATAAGGTCATACGACGTCACGACCACGTTATACTCGGCCACGCCGGCAATCTGCACGCGGCGTTGCGCCTTGGCGCCCACGATGGCGCACACATCGAGCGACGGGGCAAAGCGCTCCAGCTCGGCGGTCCAGTTGTACACGAGCGACGCGGGGCATACCACGAGCGTGGGCTTGGTGTCCCCCGCCTCCACGCGCGCCAGGATATGCGCGATCATCTGGAGCGTTTTGCCCAGGCCCATGTCGTCGGCCAAGATGCCGCCAAGGCCCAGGTGTTCGAGCGAGCCGAGCCACTGGTATCCGTCGACCTGGTAGCCGCGCATCGTTGCCTTGAGCGAGGCGGGTACCGTAAAGTCCATCTTGCCGAGCGTGTCCAGGCGCTCGACGGTGCGGCGGAACGCGGCGTCGCGATCGGCCTCGAGCGCCGGCGTGCGCGCGAGCATGCTATCGACAAAAAGGGTGCTCGACGCGGGAAGCGACACGCCGTCGAGCAGGTCGACGGCATCGACACCCAGATCTTCGGCAAGGCCAAACGCGGCGCGCGCTCCCTCATCCAGGCGCACGATGTCGCCGGACGTCAGGCGCGCAAACGTCTGGTGGCGCTTGTACGAATCGAGATAGACGGCAAGGTCCGCGGCCGAAAGCCCGCTCGCGCCCAGCTCGACGTCGAGCAGGTTACTCTTGACGGTCGCACGCACCGAAAGCTTGGGCGCAGGGCGGACCGAGACCTGGCGCAGACGGTCACTGAGCATGACCTCACCCAGCTCGGACAGGGCGGACAGACCCTCGGTCAGCAGACAGAACAGGCTCTCATCATCGCGCTCCTCAAACGCCAGACCGCCCTTGTAGAAATCGAAGTACAGGGCCGCTGTATCCATAACGCGAAACTCCGCCACCTCGTCGCGGGGTGGCACACCGGGGCGTTGCTCTTCGAAAGGACTGCCCGGAGCACCAAGACTAAAGAGATCAGCCGACCAATCGCCGTAGGTAACCGTAATTTTGCAGGTCACAAGACCATCGTCGACGCCGATTGCCATGGCAAAGCTCGCCTCGGGTGCCACAGTATCGAGCGCGGCGGGCGCGGTGAGGTCGGTATAGTCGCGCAAAATGGGCAGCGCCATACGGCAGAACTCACCCACCTGCTCGGCGGCAATATGGGCGGGCGTGCGGCACGGCAGCAAGCGCGACAAAAAAGGTGCGGCATGCTGAGCAAATGCAGCGTCGGTACGGCGCGCGCGGCGCGTGTCAACCAAGTAGGCGGCATCGCCCGACGCAAAGCAGTACATATCGGCGGGCAGGCGCAGGTCATAGCTACCACCAGCCGCCGGCGCGATTTTGGCGGCAAGAAGTGGTGGGCGCTTAGCGGACGCCTCGTCCTCCCCTTGCGGAGACAGCTCAACCGCCACGTCGTAGGTGCGACGCGTCGTCGTCCCCCGCGACCAGGCGGGCTCAAAGGAGATGGTCTGGCCGCGCAGCAGGTCCAGCACATATACGATGCTATGCTCGGACAGCGGCAACTGACGCTCGGCAACAAAACCGCTGCGGGCAAAGTCGTACGACGCCGAACGCGAGCTTGTGATGTCATCGAGATAGGCAACTGTCGTCACAACAAGGTTGAGCAGCTTTGTCGATGTTTCGTCAAAGGCCTCAGGTGAATGGACAAACGTGAGCTTCTTGCCATAGGAGAACGTGCCGCCGCGCACGTAGGCATCGGCCATGCCGTCGATGTCCTTGACCACGTAGGAGACCGATCCACAGCGAATGCGGAACTCGAGCGCCCAGCTAAAGCGGTCAGCGAACAGCGGATTGTAGTACGGCACCAACGAGGGCTCCAACGCCGCTTTGGGGGCGTCGGGATCAACGGCACCGGCAAGTTTGCGGCGCATGCTCGCCAGCTCATCCATGCGCGCGTCCGAAAGATCGGAAAGCGCCGCCACAAGGCTCGGGCTCGTGGGGACGGGCGCCGGGAAGGGAAAGTTGGGGTTGACGGCCGGCGCGGCGGACGCGGCGCGCGCGGGCTGTTTCGGCTGCGCCGTAAACGTGCGAACCGGCGTGCGCAGCCCCTCAACAGGCTCAATGCCGCTGGTGTCCAGGTACGCCAGCGCTGTGGCGATGGCGTGCTTGCACATACCGGGATAGCGGTATGCGGCGGGGCAGTCGCAGTCGTAGTCGATAACCTCGTGCTCGTCCATATCGAGCGCCACGTGCGTCTTGTACAGGTCGCCGCGCGAGCCGCGCACCGAGCCCTCAACCGTCACGTTTTTGGAGAAGCGCGAGCCGCTGTCCTCAATCGACAGCACGGCGCCGTTGAGCATGAGCGAGCGGCCCTTCATAAAGGTGCCGCTCAACGCCGCCTCTTTGCGAAGCGCCTGCACAAACGTCCCCTGCGCCATCACTTCCTCCAATCTCACCCGGGGTAGCTTAGATAACCGTCACGCGACCCTGGTTACCCACAATCGCCTTTGCCTCGGCCAGCAGCGGAATCGAGCGCGCGTTGACCTTGGCCGGCACCTCGGCACGTAGCACGCGCCCGTCCACCTGCTCGATAAAGATCTCCACGCGGTCGCCGCCCGGGTTGGCGGTAAGCACCGTGGCAAGACGCGCCATATTGCCCTGGCTAAAGCGGCTGTTGGGCACCATGACCTCAAACACCTTGGGCTTGTTGTTCTCCTCGTTAAGCTCGAGCGGCACGATCTCCTGCGCGATGATCTGGTCGCCGCGGTCCGAGCGCTCGAGCTTGCCCTTAATGCGCACAAAGGCATCGGACAGCTGCGCGCCGGTCTCGGGATCGACCTCGCCGTACAGGTACCCCTCGGCCTCCTTGTAGGTCTTGGGGAACACGACGACGGTGGCCTCGCCTTCCATGTCCTCGAGCTGCACGATGCCCATGGGGTCACCGTTTTTGGTCACGCGCTTGGACACGCTCGAGACCATGCCGGCCCACCACAGCGCCTTGCCCTCGGGAATTTCCTGGTTGATGGTGCCGCCCGTAGGATTCTGAACTTCGTAGCCGGTGTCGATCTGCGAGAACGAGAAGTCACGCGCCTTGGCTAGTGCATACTCAAACGGGCGCAGCGGGTGGTCCGAGACATAGATGCCCAGAACCTCCTTCTCCTGACTCAACTTGAGGTGGCGGTCCCATTCCTGGCCATCCGGATCGGGCACGCTCACCTCAAAGCCCGAGCCCTCAACGTCGCCAAACATATCGAAGAACGACGTCTGGCCGCTCGCGCGATCCTTCTGGCGCTTTACCGCGGCATCGATGATGTTCTCGGGGTTGTTCTTGTCCACAAAGTGCATCATCTGGCGACGCGGATACCCCGTGGAGTCGAAGGCGCCTGCCTTGATGAGCGATTCGATCACGCGGCGGTTGGCCTGGCTCGAGTCCACGCGCTCGACAAAGTCGTGCAGCGTCTTAAACGGGCCGCCCGCCTCGCGCTCGGCGATAATCGCCTGCGCCACGCCGGTGCCCACGCCGCGGATGCCGGCCAGACCAAAGCGCACGCCCTCCTTGGTAGCCGTGAACTCGGTACCGGACTCGTTGACATCTGGCGACAGCACGGGGATGCCGTCGTGACGGCATGCCGAGACGTAGTGCACGATCTTGTCGGTCTTGCCCGTATAGGACGTCAGAACGGCCGCCATGTACTCGTGCGGATAGTGCGCCTTGAGCCACGCCGTCTGCATAACCAGGATGGCGTAGCCGGCGGAGTGCGACTTGTTGAAGGCGTAGGACGCGAACTCGAGAACATCGTCCCAAATCTTCTGGGCGACCTCGCGCGTATAGTTGTTCTTGATGGCGCCGTTCATCCAGTGGTCGTAGGTGGTCTCGTCGGAGCCATCCTCCCAGTGGAGCACCGTCGACGTGAGCAGCTTGATTTTCTTCTTAGCCACGGGCTTACGGATACGCGAGTCCGATTCGCCCTTGGAGAAGCCGCACATCTCGACGGAGATGAGCATAACCTGCTCCTGGTAGACCATGGTGCCGTAGGTTTCGCCCAGGATGTCGTCCAGGCGGTCGTCGTAGGAGACCGCCGGCTCCTTGCCGTTCATACGGTTGATGTAGGACGAAACCATGCCGGCGCCCAGCGGGCCCGGGCGGTACAGGGCGATCAATGCTACGACGTGCTTGTACTCGGTGGGCTTCATGTTCTTGATCGTGGCCGTCATGCCTGCGGACTCGACCTGGAAGACGCCGGCGGTGTGGCCGGAACCCATGAGCTTAAAGATCTCGGGGTCGTCAAAAGGAATCTCTTCCTCTTTGATGTCGATGCCGAAGTTCTTTTTGATGTTTGCCTTGGCCTTGGAGATAACAGTCAGCGTGCGCAGGCCCAAGAAGTCCATCTTGAGCAGGCCCATGTCGGCAACGGTATGGCCCTCGTACTGGGTAATCTCGACGCCGCCCTTGGTGTCGAGCTTGGTGGGCACGTGCTCGTTGACGGGGTCGCGGCAGATCAGAACGGCGCACGCGTGCACGCCCTCGCCACGGGTGAGGCCCTCGATTGAGAGCGCCGTGTCGATGATGCGGCGGGCGTCGTCGTCCTTTTTATATGCCTCGGCAAAATCGGGGTTAAACAGGTCCTCTTTGCCGGGTTGCTTTTCGAGCACCTGCTTGAGCTTGACCTTGGGGTCGCTCGAGACCATCTTGGACAGACGCTGGCCCATGTAGACCGGGTAGTCCAGGACGCGAGCGGCGTCGTTGATGGCCTGCTTGGCCTTAATGGTCGAGTAGGTGATGACGTGGGTGACCTTCTCGGGGCCGTAGAGCTGGCGAACGTGCTCCACGACCTCGAGGCGCCGCTCATCGTCGAAGTCCATATCGATATCGGGCATCTCGGTACGCTGCGGGGACAGGAACCTCTCGAACATCAGGCCGTTCTCGAGCGGATCGAACGCGGTGATGTTCATGGCGTAGGCGACGATAGCGCCGGCAGCCGAGCCACGGCCGGGGCCGACGCCAATGCCGTTGTCCTTGGCCCATTGCACGTACTCAGCGACGATCAAAAAGTAGGCGGCAAAGCCCTTGTCGCAGATGACCTTGTATTCGTACTCAAAGCGCTCTTTGATGTTGACGCCACCGATCTCGCGCGTGGCCCAGTCGTCGCCATAGTGTTGGCGCAGGCCCTTCTCGCACTCGCGGCGGAACTGGCTCTCGTGCGTCTCGCCGGGATCGAGCAACGGGAAGCGCGGCAGGATGATGGAGTCCCAGTCCAGCTCCACGTAGCACTTGTCGGCGATCTCGAGCGTGTTGTCGCAGGCCTCGGGGCAATACGGAAACATCGCCCGCATTTCCTCCTCGGACTTCATGTAAAACTCCGAGCCGGTCATGCGCATGCGGTTGGGATCGTCGACCTTGGCGTTCATGCCAATGCACATGATGACGTCCTGCACGGGAGCGTCCTCGCGGCGCAGGTAGTGGAAGTCGTTGGTGGCGATGACCTTGACGCCTACCTGCTTGGCGATGTCGATGAGCGTGCGGTCCATCTGCTCATCGGTCAGGCCGTTGTCGGTGGTGATGCCGTGTTCCTGGATCTCGATATAAAAGTCGCCAGGTTCGAAGGTATCACGGAAGGTCTCGGCCCACTTGATGGCGCCCTCCATGTCACCGCGGTCGATGTATTTGGGAATGATGCCCGCGATGCAGGCGCTGGTGCAGATCATGCCCTTGGCGTGGCGGCGCAGGTTGTCGAGCGTCACGCGGGGCTTGTAGTAAAAGCCCTGCACGGCTGCCTCGGAGACCGTCTGCATCAGGTTGACGTAGCCCTCCTGGTCCTTGGCCAGAAGGATCATGTGGTAGAGCTCGGGCTTATGGTCGCGAGCAAGGGTCTCGTCCGGCGTAAAGTAGACCTCGCAGCCAAAGATGGGCTTGATGACCAGAGGCGGCTTGAGCTCGTCGATGTTGCCCTTCTCGTCCCACATGGCCATGTCCTTCACATACTGGGCATGCTCGCGCGGGTTTTCCTCGGGATCGGGCTCCACCAGCTCGTCGCGGCGATCCTTTTCCAAAAAGGCCTTGTCGTGACTCCAGGTTTTGTACTCAGGCGTGTTGTGGTTGACGGCGTCGCAGGCCAGCGCCAGGTCGGGCACGCCATACATGTAGCCGTGGTCGGTAATGGCGACGGCGGGCATGCCCAGCTCTACGGCGCGATTGACCATATCCTGGATACGGGTTGCGCCGTCGAGCATGGAGAAAACGGTGTGGTTGTGCAGATGGACGAATGCCATGTGATGAGCTCCGATGCGGGTTCGTGTTCTGACTGAACGATTTTACCGCACGGCGCGGATAGCACCCGAACCTAGCCAAACCAACACGGGTAGTCAATTTGGGACCTTCAAAAAGGGGAATGAGGGCATCCAGATATATCGAGTATTACTGGAACCCCGGCGATGCGCGGAATGATTTGTGACGAATAGTCATGTCCATCAAGAAGGCTCGACGCTTCGGATAGCTCGTCAATCGATATATCAATTCTTGGAGACCTGTATTCCAACCATTTTTAATGAAACAACGGCGGTAATTGCTATCGCGATTGCACCAATAATACCGAGCGCTATCTGAATGGGATATAACCCCAACACATGTCCAAATATGGAGAAAAACACTGCAGAAAAGAGAGCCCTTACCAGAGACGCGACGGAAAGGATCGTCGCGCGGAGATCGTCCGCTATCGCGTCTTGGATTAAGTTTTCCGAAGTGATGTACACCACTTCTGGGAGAAAACAAAGCACCATGCTAAGGCCAAACAAACACAGCGGATTTGAAGCGAACCACGGAAGAATCATGAAAAGGCCAGCCTCGATTAGCATCGAGCCGAGCATGGTATTTCTTTTCCCGAAACGCAATGAGAATAAATCTGCTGCAATGTAGGCCGTCGCATTTACTGCATAGGATGCACCGAAAAAGATTCCTATTATGGAGACAGGAGCATCAAATGCGTCGAATACCAACTGATTCAAGTTGTAATAACTCCCATAGAATCCATCGAGCATGCTTGTGCCGATTAGAAGAAGCAATACCGCAAAAGCGGATTCTCCAACACGCCAGGTTTCGCGTCTGAACATCTTGGCCGCGTCAAACCTTCCCTTTTCAGAGCTTTCAGAACGGGTCGCTTCCGTCCTCTCAATGGGATACAGAAGGAAAAGCTGCAGGAGATAGAAAACGGAGACACATACGTAGAGGGCGCTCCAAGATACTTGGGCAATGAAAGATCCGAGCACAATCGCCATTCCCGTAGCGATTGATTGCGCGGCAAGCAGCCGAGCGTTGATGGTGAGGAAACGCTCTCCTTGACCGGCATTCCGGGCAATTTCATATAAAAGTGCTTGTTCGGATCCCGATTGAAGGGAGTAGGCGAGTGCCTCAACAAGGGAAAGCACGACAAGAAAGGGACCTGAGAGCAACAGCATGCCAGCCGTATGGAAGAAAAGCAGCAGCACGCCCACTTGAATCGAAAACTTCTTTCCAAAGAAATCGCCTATCAGCCCTGTTGGCAGCTCGAGAACGACCGTTGTAATGTTAAACAGGGCTTGATAAAGCGCGATTTCCGTGACAGACATTCCTTTCTCCGCAAGGAAAAGTAGAAACACTCCCCGATTTAAAACAAATCCCGCGAGAACGAAAAAGGCGGAATAGATGTGCAGTTGCGTAGCGGCATTCTTATTCATTTGGCACTTCCATCAACTACTTTTGTCGGGCCGCTCGCTACTGACTCGAAGCCCGAAGCGTTCACGGTTTCCGATGAAGAGTCACCTTGCCTTTTGCGGACTGGGCGCGCTTCTCGTACTTATAGCCGTTGAGCTTGTTGCGGCTGGGACGCTTGCCCGTGGCGTTCTCGATATCCTGCATGATGGACCCCGCCAGAGCGTCAAAAAGCTCCTCCGGCGTCACCTTAAGCGTTTTGGCGAGCTGCATGATGGCTCCTTATTCGTTTGAACCGTTCGAGCCATTGTACCACCCCAGGCTCTCCCATGCGTTGCGGTGAAATGCGGACTGTTTGGCGGCTTTTTTGGCCAAAACAGTCCGTATTCCACCGCAAGTTATTGAGGGCTAGAGGCTGTAGGTGACCACCTGAGGCTCGCACGGGTTGGCGAGGTCGACTTGCTCCACGCGGACGAACTTGACGGTCACGGCCTCAAAGCCCGCCTTGTGCAGAACATCAGCGTAAACGCGCGCCTGCAGGGCGTGCTTCTCCTGCAGCTGTTCCGGCGTCTCGTCCGGTGTGCCGCCCGTCTTGTAGTCGATGACCAGCGCGCGTGACGAATCCGCCGGGTTCGTCGCCAAAGCATCGATGGCGCCCTCGGCATATGCAGCGTAGCGAGCGATGTCCTCATCCTCGCAGCCCAGCGAAAAGAACGGCACCTCGGCGCGAACGCACGGCCAGGCAAGCAGCTCGGCACGGACCGCCGACTTGAGCCAGCGATCCAGGGCAACGTCGAAGCGTTCGCGCTGCTCCGGCGTCAGGCACCACAGGCGCGCCAGCGCATCGGCACGCTCAGCGGGCAGCGCATCGGCACCCATCTCGATCAGCCACTGGCAGGCGGCATGGAACGCCGAGCCCAGCGCCATGGGGTTGCCGGCGGGCTCAACGGCGGCCACGCCTGCATCCGTCATCTCGGAACCATCCGACTCCGCATCATTGCCGGCCTCGTCCATGGGCGTGTGTGCCTCGGCGGCACGGTCCTCGGACTCGGCATGCAGCGCCGCGGCAATTGACGAGTAGCTGTACGAATCGCGCGCCGGATACGGGCAGGCGCCCATGCGCACGCCCACCGTCTGGGGATACACGAGCTCAAACGCATCGGGCTCGGGGTCGGCAGGGCCGGGAACGGCGGCGCGGGCATCCGCACCGGCGCCCTCCGGCTCCGCATCGCCGCGGACAAGCCTGCCCTCGGCATCCAGCGAAGCGTTGGCCTCAAACGCCTGCTCGCCAAAGGTAAAGTCCGAAAGCGAAATGAGCTCGTAGTCGCCCGGCTTGGAGTTGTCGAACACCAGGCGGTCGGCATCGAGCTGCGGCATGTCCAGAGCGTCGGTAGGCAGAATACGACGCAGCACGTCATAGGTCAGATCGGTCTCGACGTCGAAGGTCGGCGCCGTCACCTTGCCGCGGCTCACGCCGGCATCCATCGCCAGAATGACCAGCTCTCGCGCACGCGTCATGGCGACATAGAGCAAGCGAGCCCGCTCCTCGAGCGAAAGCTGCAGGTCGTCGTTACGCAGGCGGGCAAATGCCTCGGCGGGAGAGCCCGTCGCACAGACGTCCTCCATGAGCTCTGGCGGCAGCCACAGCGACATGCCCTTGCCCTTAAACGCGTGCTCAAACTGCTTTTTGACGTCATCGCCCTTCACGAACGTGCCGTCCGCGAGTTTAACGCCGTCGAAGCGTGCCGGCAGCGCCACGACCTGCGCTCCGCCCTCGACACGCCCCATCTGAGCCGCACCGGACGATTTGCGCACGCCAAAACACTCGGCAACCGCTACGACCGGATACTCCAGACCCTTGGACGCATGCACCGTCATGATGCGCACCGCGCCGTCGCCCTCCTCGTTGAGCGCGCCCGGGGCCTCCTTGCCCGCCAAGAAGCGGTCGAAGGCGAGCGCGATGGAGCGCGGAGAATTGCCGAGCTCGGCCTCTGCCTCGGCCACGGCGTCGAGCGCCTTGAGCACGTTGGCGGCGATGGCCTTGCCCTCGGGACCACGCTGCGCCAGACGCACAAACCAGCCGGAGGCGTTGACAGTATCGCGCGCGATGGCGGCGAACGAATCGCGCCCCACGCGACGAAGCGCATAGCGCAGCACCTCGCGGGCGCGCGTCAGCAGCGGCAGATCCCGCAGCCCCGGCACATCGCAATCGCTCATGATGCCCACGTCGATGTTGCGGCGCGAGGTCTCCCCCGTCTGGTCGTCCAGCTTGGTCGCCAGCGCCAGGAACTCCTGACCGCCGAGCGCAAACATCGGCGAGGCCAGCAGCGGCATAAGACCCTGCGCCGTATCGGCCGGGTTAGCAAGCGCGCACACCAGAGCACGCACCGTTTGGACCTCGGCAGCCTGGGCAAAGACCGAGCCGCCCGCGATGACGCAGTCGAGCCCCTGGTCGCGGAAGGCCTGCGCATAGACATCGGCGTTGGTCATGCGGCCCAGCAGCAGGACCATGCTGCCCTGGGGCTGGCCCGCTTTAACGAGTGCTTGGAATCGCTCCGCAATCGCACGAGCTTTCGCCTGCGTTCGCTCCTGCGTACTGTCACCGGCAACGAAGATCGCCTGGCGGCGCGATGCCTTCGCCTTGAGCTTGTCCTCGCGTTCGTCGCTCGGTTCAAGATCCAAGAACCCCTGCATCAAACCACCGGTGTCGCCGTCAAAGACGCGCGCCACATAGCGCAGCACCTCGTCGTGGCTGCGGAAGTTGCGTACAAGCTTGACGAGCTCGCCGGCGGGGGCATCGGACGTGGCGACCGTCTCGGACGCCGTCGTCGAACCCACCTTGCGCTCCTGGCGGCGGAAGACCTCGACCTCGGCGCCACGGAAACGATAAATCGACTGCTGCGCATCGCCCACGGTACACAGCGCACGCTCACCCGCGCCGGTCAGGTAACGGATCAAATCGACCTGCATCTGGTCGGTATCCTGGAACTCGTCGATCATGACCATCTTAAAGCGGCCCTCATAGGCCGCTCGAATAGCCGGATAGTCGCGCAGCGCCTCGTACGCCATACGCAGTAGGTCGTTGTTATCGAGCGCGGACTGGCCGGCCTTCAGCGCGCGATACTCAGCCTCCACAGCACGAGCAAGCCCCACCAGCGCATCGAGCGCCGGACCGCCGCAGGCAAGCACGATATTGATAAATGCATCGGCGGCCTCGGCCTTGAGCAGCTCCACCTGCTCCTTAGGAAACGCCTTGCTCGCCCGAGGCATGCTGCACGACATCATGAGTCGCGCCGCATCCTCCATGGTTTTGCCGCTCGCCTCAAACGCGTCGATGGCATCGAGTGCCACCTGCGCTTTCTCGGTCGCGGCCTTGCTTGCGCCCAGCGCCGCACGATAGGCATCGGCGAGTGCCGAGGTATCGGCCTGGCCGCGCGCCACGCACACGTCGTCCATACCGCCCGGCAGCTGGCTCGAGAGCTCCAGCAGCTCACGCACCAGGCCCTTGATGGTGGTGCCGGCGCCAAAGAGGCCACCCTCGCCTGCCATGGGATACCAGGCGTAGAGGCTTTTAAGCGAAGCGGCGAGCTCGGGGGCGGCATCGGGCGCCGTCGCTCGGGCCAGCACATGCTCAACAGCCTGATCCATAAGCTCATCGGTATCGGTAAGCACCGTGAACTCGGGATCGATGCCCAGCTCCAACGCATGCGCGCGCAGGATGCGCGAACACATGCCGTGAATGGTCGAGATCCACGCATCGTCGACGGTCAGGGCCTCCTCGTCCATACCCTCTTCGATAAGCGCGCGACGCACGCGGTCGCGAATCTCGGCCGCGGCATCTTTGGTAAAGGTAATGGCGAGCACCTGATCCAGATGCTCGACAAACGGACCGGATTCGGGCGAGAGCGCATAGACGATGCGGCGCGTGAGGGTAAAGGTCTTGCCCGAGCCGGCACCTGCCGAGACAAACAGCGGGCGGTCGAGCGTTTTGACGACTTGCAGTTGTTGCGGCATCAAAGTCGAAAGATCCATGGTCTACACGTCCCTCCTTACAAACGTTCCTTCGTGGTTATACGAGCAGCGCGCATGCGCGGCCTGCGTCGACGCCGGGTCGACGGCGGCAACGTTGCCTGCCTCGAGCTCGCGCAGGCGCTCGGCGATGCCGTCCTCCACGCGATCGAGCAGGCCGTCGAAGTCCATGCTGCCGCCCTCGCCGGGAAAGCCCTTCTTAAGCCCCGGGATGCGGCCGTCACCACGCTCCTCCTCGAGCAGCTCGGCACTCGCGGCGCCTCGCAGCGCCGGTTTGCCGCCCTTGGTCGAAAAATAGAGCGCCGCGCGGGTGTCCAGATCCAGCGCCCGGCGCATAGCCTGCGCATAGATAAGCGTCTGGGTATGGGGCGGCAGCCACCGCGGATCGTCGATGGGCGCCGTGCCTGATTCCTCGTCGCGCACCGTAGGGTCGGCGAGCTTAAACTCCTCAACGCCCGTGCGATGCTTGTAGTCGATTACCACGGCGCGATTCTCGGCGTCCACGTCCACGCGGTCGATGCGCCCGCCAAGCGGCCAGCCGGCATACTCGACCTGGAGCTCGTTGAACGCAAACTCCAGGTAGCGCGGCGCGAAGGGCGCGAGCGCCTCGGCTTCATAGGCAAGCACGCCCTCCAGCTGCGGCAAAATCTCGGCCACTTGGCGCTCCTCCACTGGAGAGAGCGGCACCAGCGGGCCCTCGGTACCGCGCTTGCCGGCGTGCTCGGCCAGGGTCTCGGCAAAGACCTCGTGCAGCAGCTCCTGAGCACGTGGCAGGTTCTCGGGCGTCACGCGCTCCATGCCCTCCTGGGGCAGACGGGCATGCAAGTGCTCCAGCACGTCATGGACAAAGTTGCCCTTCTCCATGTTGCCAAAGCCCGCATCGATGGACTGGGGTTTGACGCGATACGACACGAACCAGCACAGCGGGCAGGTGGAATAGGCCTCGATCTGCGAAGCGGACGTCAGGCGCGGCACCAGCGGCGCATCCTCGCCCTCGCCATCGCGACGGCGCAGGACCAGATACGGAATGGCTTCATCGCTCAGATGCTGAGGAGCTTCGCAGGTCACGCGCTCGCGCCTAAGACCTTCGCCTGCCGCGGGATCGAAGTCCCTTACGATATCGCCCTCACCCACGCACTTCGCCTTGTCGGCGCCAACGGCCTTAGCGTCGTCAGCGGCCTTGTCGGCGTCAGCGGCCTTAGCATCGTTAGCGGCCTCGGCATGCGCCCGCAACTCGGTCCACACGGCAGCCGGGTAGCACTCGCGCGCCTGGCGATCGTGCGTCACGCGGGCAAGCGCAACCGGACCGCGCGCGGCCTGCATCGCGCGGCCAAAGCGCACGCGCAACAAGGCGGCAGGCTCAAGCGTCACACCGCTGCGATCTAACTCTGCCGTCAGCGTTGCCAGCGGGCCCTCCTCATGTGAGAGCGGATAACTGTCCAGGTCGACGTCGGCAAACAGCACGGCATCGTAGCTGCCGGGGCGCAGAGCCGCCGCATCGGCAAGCGAAGCAAAGCGAACCTGGGCGCGTGGCGCACGGTCAACCTCGTAGGTCTCGTAATCGTAGGCGGCGCTACGCTTGTCCACCTTGGTTCGAATGTCATCGAGCACGGGCACGGTCGCGGCCTGCGACACGTCGAGCGCACGGGCGCCATTCATAAGGATGTCGATGACGTGGCGCAGCAGGGCCACCTCCGCCTGGCGACGGGCCTGACCGTCGAGACCGCCAAGTGCGCGATCGGGCAGTGCCTCGGCAACGGCAAGCATGGCCTTGAGCGCCGTCACGGGTTTGTCGCGCCACAGCGCCTGGAACACGTCCGAGATCACGCACGGCACGTTCTTAAACCAGTTCTCGTCGCTCGCCGCTTTACGCGCGCCCCTCACCTGGCCCTGCACGCTCTGCAGCAGGCTCTTGACGCCCGCAGTGGTCTTGCTGCGCGACAGTCGCATATTCTTGTCGAACGTGCGCGCGCTGGCGGCGTCGGCACCCGAAAGCGGGCTGTAAATCCAGTCGGTAAGCTCCGGAGCGGGCCACCACTCAGTCTTAGAAGCTGCCCCTTCGTCGGCGGCCTTCATACGCTCGATCAGGTTGGCGAGCGCCGTGAACTGCCTGCCCGCAATGGATTGGGAAAACGCCGTGAACTCGGCCGTCTCGGCAGCAACGTGGCGCGCCGCCAAACGAGCGGCAAGCTCGCCGAACAGCTGGGGTGCCCGGGCAGAAACAACGAGCACGCGTACGGGGTCGGCGGGTGTTGCAGCAGCTTTATCGTCCTTGGACTCCTTGTGCGCTTTCACCAACTTATCGATGACGTCCGCATAAGCATGGGCACGGGCATGGGGGCCGGCGACCTCAATAAAGGCAGGCTGAGCAGCGGACTTGGAGGCAGTCTGGGGCGCGGCGGCGCCCTCCCCCAGCGGCGCGATCTCAAACAGCACACCGCGGACATCAAATGCCGCGGCAAGCTCCTCGCGCATCGCCGCTTGCTCGCGGGCAAGCAGCACGACAACCTCTCCCCCGTTGTTTGCCACGGCGGACAGCAGCTCGAGCAGGCTATACGTAAATGACGTGACGCCGCACACGCAAACGGCGCGGGCGCACCCCGGCAGGTTGTCGGCCAAAGCGCCGGCCATAATGTCAGCCGCCTCGCAGGGCTCGACCATATCTCGACGGTCCAAACCGCGCGCATAGGCGCACAAAAGTTCAAACACGCGAGCCTCGGCGTCGCTTTTGGGCTTGGGCTTGCAAACGTTGTCGCAGCAACGCTCGGCGCCTGTCCCTGCCACACCCGGCAGCACATCGCGAGCCATACGCGCGAGCATACGCACCGTGCCCTGGCTGCGCGAAAGCGGCTGCAGGTCGGCGTCGTCGAGGCGCGCTACCATGTCCGAAAACAGCATCTGGCGCTGCAGGTTGTCGACGAAACCGCGCCCGTCGCCCAAAAGCTCCCAAAGCGAGCGAAGCCACGATGTAGGCGTCTTGTAGTCAATACCCAGCGAAACGCCGGCTTCCGCCGCATCATGACGGCACAGGTCGAGCTCGGCAAACGTTGGCGCCAGCAGCACGGCACGCCCGTGGCGGGCAATAAGGTCGGCAAGCAGCGCCGCCTCGGCATCGCTCAAATCCGCGCCGGCGTTGGTGGTATAGATTCGAACAGGCATGGTCCTCCACTCAAACCGTTCGCAATATTCGATGTTTCCATCCTACCCGCCCGCGCGGACAGATTTGCCCCACGCCAACAGATTTGACCCCTTGGAGACGGAGGAAAATGGATCACCGAGGAGGTCAGTCTAACCCAGTGATCCGTTTTCCTCCGTCCCCAAAGGATCAAAAAACCGCCCCCGAAGGGACGGTTCTGCGCAATTCGTTTGTTGCCGCTGGCCTACTCGCCATCCTCCAGCTTGATGAGGATCTTGCGATAGCCACCGTACTCGCCGTTGAGTGCCTTTGAAACGCGGCTCACCGTAGTGGACGAAGCGCCGGTGCGGGCCTGAACCTCAACATAAGGCTCGCCCTCATCCAGATAACGCGCAACCTGCAGACGTTGCGAAAGATCGCAGATCTCGCGCGGCGTGCAGATATCGGTCAAAAACGCCTGGATATCCTTCTCGTCATCCAAAAGACTAAATGCGTGGACCAGCTGCTTGACATCAGGCTTGTCAAACATGTTCTCGATATTCATCGATCACCGCCAAACCCGCCATAAGGCATCGAAGTTGATACTGACATCGGGCATCGTTCGCCCGTTCTATGCAATAGGGCAACGCCTGTGGCTTTTGCCCGTAGCAGTGTAGCACACCACCAAACTAAAGCGACAAGACTCTCTGCCAGCGGCGCGTTTTTCAGGACGAACGCCGTTTTGAAACCGAATGCGCACGTAAGCTCCACGAATATCTGAGACAATGGGCGGCCGAACAAGGCGGCACACCCGAGCGGCCGTCCAAGCTGCCGCAGCAAACCGCTTCACGCGACGCCGACGCACCCTGCGCAAGAAAGGATTCACACCATGCGCTTTATGCTTAACTGGCTCTTTACCTCGATCGCCATCGCGATTGCCACGTTCCTCGTCCCCGGCATCCAGCCCTTCGGTTTTGCCGAGGCCTGGGTCTGTTTCGCCTTCGTGGGACTGTTCCTGAACATCGTCGATTCGCTCGTCAAGCCGTTCCTGACGGTTATCTCGCTGCCGCTCACGATCATTACGCTGGGTATTTTTCAGCTCGTAGTCAACAGCTTTATGCTCGAGCTGGCCAGCTATCTGTCGGTCAATCTGCTGGGCGCGGGTATCTCCATCGCCAGCTTTGGATCGGCCTTCATGGGCAGCATCCTGGTGTCCATCATGCGCAGCATCCTCGACAGCATCGCCGGGGGCTAAAACGGCCATTCCGGCCGCGCCCGTCTCAACAGCCCAAAACGAAGGCCGCCCATCACAAAAATGGGCGGCCTTCTTATTTGCCAAGTCTCAAAGGGCGAGAGAATCTGCCATTTCCACCCCGTCCCCAAATGGCAGGTGGGCTAGATCACGTAGTCGTAGCCTTCGTTGGGAGCGACAAGTTGATCGAGCGTCACACCGTCGAGGTAGTCGTTGATAAGCTTGTCCAGGTTCTTCCACACGTCGAGCGTGGGGCACTCGTCAGAGCGCGAGCAACCCTTGCAGTCGCCATCCAGGCAGGCGACCGGCGCCAGACTGCCCTCGGTCAGGCGCAAGATCTCGCCCACCGTGTACTGCTCGGGCGGGCGCGTGAGCACATAGCCGCCGCCCTTGCCGCGCATGCCCGAGAGCATGTTGGCGCGCACGAGCGTAGCCAGAATATTCTCGAGGTACTTCTCCGAAATACCCTGACGCGCCGCAATCTCTTTAAGCGGGATACGGCCTGTCGCCTGGTGCTCGGCCAGGTCGACCATAACGCGCAGGGCATATCTGCCCTTTGTGGAAACCAACATATATATAGCTGCCTTTCGGTCTTTTAATTCGTAGAAATTCTAGCCGAAAAATTGGTTTTGAAAATACCTATTCCCGTCAAGATGGTTAATCGACTCGTAATAATCTTCTATTTCCTATTGCGTTACTAGGCTTTACTGTCTACTATGCTTGCCAACAGCAAAACGAACAACCTATAAGGTTTGTGGGTTTCGCTGCCACACACACCGTAAAACCACACGGTATCCAGTCATTTGAACACTTTGGAGGTTCACCATGAGCAATGTTTACACGTCCATCGATCAGCTTATCGGCCACACCCCGCTTCTGGAGCTCACCCACTTCGAGGCCGACGATGACCTCAAGGCCCGTGTGCTCGTCAAATTGGAATACTTCAACCCCGCCGGGTCCGTCAAAGACCGCGTCGCCAAGAACATGATTGACGAGGCCGAGAAGGCCGGCAAGCTCGTGCGCGGTGGCGACTACACCATCATCGAGCCCACGAGCGGCAACACCGGCGTCGGCATCGCCTCGGTGGCGGCGGCCCGCGGCTACAAGGTGATCATCACTATGCCCGAGACCATGTCCGTCGAGCGCCGCAAGCTCATGCAGGCATACGGCGCACAGCTCGTGCTCACCGACGGCTCCAAGGGCATGAAGGGCGCTATCGCCAAGGCGGAGGAGCTGCAGAAGGAAACTCCCAACAGCATCATCGCCGGCCAGTTTGTGAACCCCGCGAACCCGGCCATTCACAAGGCCACGACCGGCCCCGAGATCTGGGATGACACCGACGGCGAGGTCGACATCTTCGTCGCCGGCGTTGGCACCGGCGGTACTGTGACCGGCGTGGGCGAGTTCCTCAAGGAGCAGAACCCCCAGATTCAGGTCGTCGCCGTTGAGCCCGCCACTTCCCCGGTGCTCTCTAAGGGCCAGGCCGGCCCGCACAAGATCCAGGGTATCGGTGCCGGCTTTGTGCCCGACGTCCTCGACACCCAGGTCTATGACGAGATCATCCCCGTCGAGAACGACGACGCCTTTGCCACCGGCCGCGCCGTGGGCCACAAGGAGGGCGTGCTCGTGGGCATTTCGTCCGGCGCCGCCGTGTGGGCCGCACTGCAGCTGGCCAAGCGCCCCGAGAACGAGGGCAAGACCATCGTGGCGCTGCTCGCCGACACCGGTGAGCGTTACCTGTCCACGGCGCTCTTCCAGGACTAGGGCTTCTCGTTCTTAGAACGAGTCCAAGGCACGCCGGTCTCCCCTCTCTTCTGGCAGCCTGAGCCCATCCCATCAGGGTGTCCCACGAGACGTCCGAACTTGCTACAATGTCTGCGGCGCGGAACCAGCCTCCCGCGCCGCTTTTCTTTTTTGGCCACATGCCACCAAGGAGAACCTCCCCATGCACAACAAGCGCGTGCTCGTCGCCATGAGCGGCGGCGTCGATTCCAGCGTGACTGCGTACCTGCTCAAAAGCCAGGGCTACGAATGCGTCGGCGCCACCATGCGCCTCACCTGTCCCGCGCCCGATCCCACCACGGGCATGAGTAAGGTCGACCGCGACATCGCCGATGCAAAGGCCGTCGCCGAGCGCCTGGGGATACCCCATCACGTGCTCGACTTGCAGCAAACCTTCGACCGCAACGTTGTCGAGCGTTTTATGAACGCCTACCAGGAGGGGCTGACGCCCAATCCGTGCATCATCTGCAACCGCCATATTAAGTTTGGCGCGTTGCTGGATGCGGCGCTGGATATGGGCTGCGACTACATCGCCACAGGCCACTATGCCAAAACGAGCCAGGCGCCCGACGGCACCTGGCAGCTGCATCGCGGCGAGGACCCCAAAAAGGACCAAAGCTACTTTTTGTATTCGCTCACGCAAGAGCGCCTGGCACGCACGATATTTCCGCTGGCTGGGCTGGACAAAGAGCGCGACGTGCGCCGCATAGCCGCCGAGCAGGGCTTTACCAACGCCCAGAAGGCCGAAAGCGAGGACATCTGCTTTATTCCAGACGGTGACTACGCGGGCTATATCGAGCGCCGCTGCGGACATCCCGCTGCACCGGGCGACATTGTGTGGCGCGACGGCAGCGTGGTCGGGCGCCACAACGGCGCGCTGCGCTACACCATCGGCCAGCGCAAGGGCCTGGGCGTTGCGATGGCGCATCCCGTGTACGTAACGGGCGTCGACGCCGCCAACAACACCGTGCATCTGGGCGAGGCCGAGGACCTGGCGGCCACAGCGCTCACGGCCAACGACTGGATCTGGAGCGCCCCCGCCGACCACATGGAGGCGGAGCTCGACGCCGGCGGCATCCGCGTGGGCGCCAAGTACCGCTACCGTCAGAAAGACCAGGCAGCAACCCTTACACGTGGCGCCGGCGGACAAATGCTGCTAACTTTTGACGAGCCGCAACGAGCCATCGCCCCCGGCCAGGCCGTTGTAGTCTATCGCGGCGACATCGTCCTGGGCGGCGGTACCGTTACGGCAGCCATCAAATAGCCCCATCCCCTTTATAAGTTGCGGTGAAATAGGGACTGTTTAAGCGTTTAAAACCGCCAAACAGTCCCTATTTCACCGCAAGTTAGAGAGGACGGCCTCGGTCGGCACTATTGTGTCAGCCGAGGCCGCTGCATCGTTAGCGCTGGACGTAGGCGCGGACCAGCTCAAAGGTGTTACGCACACCGTCGATGTGGCTGCGCTCGTAGTTGTGGCTCGCGTACACGCCGGGGCCGATCAGACCATGGCGAATGTCATAGCCGGCCGAGAGCGTGGCCTCGACGTCGGAGCCGTAGTGCGGGTACACATCGATGGCGTAATCGAGCTCCAGCTCGCGCGCGATGTTGGACAGCGTGGTTACCAGGTCGTAGTTGTACGGACCACCCGAATCCTTGGCGCAAATCGAAACCATGCGCTCGGTGCAGCCAAGGTCGTCGCCCACGCAGCCCATGTCCACGCTGATCATCTCGCGCGTGTCGGCCGGCACGAAGGCACCGCCGTGGCCGACCTCCTCGTACACCGTAAAGAGCAGCGATACCTTGCGCGAAAGCGTCACCTCGCCGCCAGCAACGGCGCGGGCCAAACCCAGCAGAATCGACGCGGACAGCTTGTCGTCCAAGAAGCGGCTCTTGATGTAGCCGCTCTCCGTCACCGTGGTACGCGGATCCATGGCGATGATGTCGCCGGTCTGAATACCCAGCTCGAGCACATCGTCCTTGCTGTCAACGTTCTCGTCGAGCAGGATTTCCATGTTCTTCTCGATGGTCTTGACCGGCTCATCGGCCACATGCGCCGAAGGCTCGGTATTGAGGACCACACCCGTGTACACATTGCCATCGCGCGTATAAACGGTGCAGTTCTCGCCATCAGCCGTAGACCACTGATGCCCACCGAGCGTCGTGGGGCGCAGGCGACCATTGTCCTTAATGGAGCGTACCATGGCACCCAGGGTATCGACATGGCTCGCCAACACGAGCGGCTCACCCTCGCCACCAAGCTCAACAAGCACGTTACCCTTATTAGAACGCTCGGGCCCAAACCCCATATCGCGCAGGGTCTCCATCAGATAATCAGTCGCCGCACGGGTATAGCCCGTAGGCGAAGCAATCGAGGTAAGCGCCTTCAACTGGTCAGTAATATAGGAGAGCGTAGAATCCATCTGGGACACCAAAGTCACCCTTTCATATCGAATTAAACCCACAGCAACAATACCACCACGCACAATTATTTACCTAGCGAGACAACCCATCGAGCTTCCCAGAGCAGCGCCCGCCACGATAACGAGCCGGCGGGCCCCTGCCCGTTAGCCCCACAATCTTTCCGGCACCCCGGCATCTGAGAAAAGAACGCAGGCGGTCCCGGGTCTCCCTCCGGGCGCATTCCGCAGGACGTAAAAGGCCCCGCCGCGCAATGAACTGCCTCCCATTTCTTGGACATGAGAAATGGGAGGCTTTCTTTATGCGC